>JBDKJB010000186.1:0-4733 GCA_039796835.1 Pseudomonadota bacterium
GGCTTTCAAGCCTGGATCCTGACTGCTTTTGCCGCAGCGGCCTTGGTGGTGGTGGCCTTGACCGCCGGCACCTGGAAGATGGCCTGGGATGCGGGCGATTCGTCGCAAGCGGTCGCGCGCACCCACGAGGTGGTCGGCGCGATTGCGCTGATCCGGGCGGACACCCTGCAGATCGAAATCAACACCCAGAGCTTCCGCCTGACTGGCAACACGGCTTTTCTGGCAGAGCGCAATGCGGCAATTGCCCGGCGCAAGGAAACCCTGGACAGGGTCAAGCGCCTGACGGCCGGCGATTCGCGGCAGCATGAATCGTGGACACAGCTGCGCGAGGTGCTCGACATCCGCCTGGACCTGTCGCGCCGGATCGAGGAACTGCGCAACTCGCATGGCGTGGAGGCCGCCAACGCCTTTGCCGCAGCAGCTCCGCTGCAACAAACCCGGGAGCGGGTCCACCAGATCCTCAGCACCATGGAGAAGCGCGAACGTGCCCAGCTGGAGCAGCGCTTGGCCCACCAGCTGCGCGCCAAGAACCTCCTGGTGATTCTGGCCACGCTGGCCTCTCTGTCCTTGCTGGCGCTCCTGGCCGCCAGCCACGTGCTGGTCCGGCGCCAGGTCCGTGACGCCGAAGCCAGCCGCAAAGCCCTGGCCTGGAGCGAACAAAGCCTGATGAAGACCTTGCAGTCCATCGGTGACGCCCTGCTCACGACCGACCTGCGCGGAAACATTGTCCGCATGAATCCGGTGGCTGAGAAACTCACGGGCTGGAGCCTCGAGGAAGCCAAAGGAATGCCTCTGCACACGGTGTTTCGCATCATCGACGAACAGACCGGTGCACCGGCCGCGGTCCCCGTGGAAGCCGTCCTGAGCTCGGGGATGACGATGGAGCTCGCCGAAAACGCCCTGCTGGTGGCCCGCGACGGCCAGACCAGTCCGGTCGCCGACAGCGTGGCCCCTATACGGGACACCCTGGGGAAAATCTGCGGCGTCGTGCTGGTCGCCCGCGATGTCACCGCTGCACGGGCAGCGCAAAAAGCGGTGCATGAGCAGAATGCGCTGCTGGAGCAGCACGTGCAGGAGCGCACCGCCGAGCTGCTCGAAAACCGGGACCGCCTGCAAAGCATCATCAACAATATTCCGGTGTTGATCGCCTATGTCGACGCGGATCAACGCTACACCTTTTTCAACCAACCCTATCTGGAGCGGTTTGCCCCCGGGCACAGCGACATCACCGGCCAGACCGTCAGGGACATCTTGGGCGAGCAGCGGTATGCGATTGCCTCCCCCCTGATTGCCAAGGCCTTGCAGGGCGAACCCCAGCGGTACGACTGGCGGCCCTACCCCGGTGTGTGGCAGGTCATCAACTACCTGCCCAAGCGCGATGCCCAGGGCGAAGTGGCGGGGTATTTTGTGTTTGGCATCGACATCACCGAACGCAAACTGGCTGAAGAGAAAATCCAGCTGCTGAACACCGACCTCGGCAAGCACGTGGAACGGCTTGAGCGGTCCACCCGGGCGCTGCGGACGCTCAGCGTAGGCAACCGAACCATGGTACGCGCCATGGATGAGCAGAGCCTGCTTGGCAGCATGTGCCGAGCCATTGTCGATGCCGGTGGTTACCCCGTGGCCACGGTCTGGTACCGCAATCTGGACGAGGGCAAAACACTCCGTCCGATGGCCGGTGTGGGCTACTCCCAGGGCCTGTCTGCACTGCACCGGCTGAAAACCACCTGGGCTGACAATGCCCAGGGCCAGGGTGCTGTGGCCCGGGCCGTGCGCAGTGGGCAAACCCAGGTCGTGGCAAACATGCTGTCTGACCCAAGCTACGCCACCTGGCGATCCCAGCTCGAGGGCCTGGCCTCGGGGGTGGCCAGCCCACTGCAGGTGGACGGGGAGGTGATCGGTGTACTGGCCATTTACAGCCATGAGGCCCACGCCATGGACCCGGACGAGGTCGCACTGCTGACCGAGCTGGCAGAAGACCTGTCCTATGGCATTGCCACACTGCGCAGCCGGCAACAGCAGGCGCAGACCCAGGAGGCCATGCAGCGGCTGACCCGCTTTGACCCGCTGACCGGCCTGCCCAACGGGGCGCAATTTTCCGAGTCCATCGCCCTGGCCATTGACGCCGCCGGCCCCAGCAGCCCTGCTTTCGCCATGTTCCAAACCAATGTGGAGCGGCTCAACGAGATCAACGACGCCCTCGGTTTCAGCCATGGGGACCAGCTGCTGCGCGAGTTCGGAGCACGTCTGCGCGCTGCTGTGCCTGGTCCGGCCCTGGTGGCGCGCCTGCGCGGTGATGAGTTTGCTGTTCTGCTGCCCGGGAGCGGTGCCGCAGCCGCCCTGGCGGTGGTGGAACGGGTGGAGTCGGCCCTCGCGTCGCCTTTCCTGATTGCCGACATCGAGCTCGATGTCTCCACGCGGATCGGCGTTGCCGTGTACCCTGAGCATGGTGCCACCCCGCACGATCTCTACCGCCACATGGACATTGCCCTGAACCAGGCCCGGAAGAAAGGCGCCGCCCACCAGATTTATGACCCGTCGCTCAGCCGGGACCCGGCGCGGCGTCTGGCCGCAGCAGGCGAACTGCGCCGGGCCATCGAAAACGGCGATCTGCGGCTGCATCTGCAACCCAAGGTGAAGATCGCCACCGGGGAAGTCGTGGGCGCGGAAGGACTGGTGCGCTGGATGCACCCGGTGCGGGGCATGGTGGGGCCCGGGGAGTTCATCGAACTGGCCGAGCACACCGGCCTGATCAAGCCGTTGACGGAATGGGTGATCGAGACCGCGCTGCGTCTGAACCACACTTGGCAGAACGAGGGCTGCGCGCTGCCGATCGCCGTCAACCTCTCGGCCCGCAACCTGCGCGACGAAACCCTGCTGGCCAAGATCAAGGCCCTGAAGGCAGCCAGCCATGTGGCAGATGGCCTGCTGGAGCTGGAAATCACCGAAAGCACCTTGATGGAAGATGCAGAGTTCTCGCTGCTGATCCTGCAGCGCCTGCGTGATGAGGGCATTCCGCTACACATTGACGATTTCGGCACCGGGTATTCGTCTCTGAGCTACCTGCAAAAGCTCCCGGTGGACTGCGTCAAGGTGGACCAGTCCTTCGTCAGGGCCATGTCGACCGACCGGGATTCGGCCCTGATCGTGCGCTCGATCATTGAACTGGCCCACGACCTCGGGCGCAAGACCGTCGCCGAAGGCGTCGAAACCCAGGTGCAGTGGGACCAGTTGGCAGCATTTGGCTGCGACTGCGCCCAGGGCTACCTCATCGCCAAGCCCATGCCTGCAGCGGACTTCCCGGCATGGATGCGGAATTTTCGGCCCTGAGGCCACCACAGGAGCAAGCGCCCATGACCCAACGTCTTCACACATTGCACTCCCTGGTGCTCGCTGCCAGCGCCGCTGCCGTGGTCTTCGTGACTGGTTGCGCATCCGGCGCTGGAGCAAGCACCGCTGCGCCGCCGCCCGCCACCAGCATCAAGAGCCTGCTGTGGCTGGGCAACAGCTTTTTCTATTACAACAATTCGATGCATGGCCATGTGGGGCAGCTGCTGGGAGCCGCCGGCGTGCGCGGCACCCGGGCCAGCTCGGCCACGATCAGCGGATCAGGCATGAACTGGCATGACCTGGAGGCCCATTTCAAGCCCGGGGCCGTAGGCAGTTATTCTTTCGTTGGCGACAACGAAGTGCGCTTCAACAGATTCGAACCCGGCGCACGCCTGTTCGACGGCGTGCTGATGATGGACTGCAGCCAATGTCCAGTCCACCCGCAACTGCAGAGCCTGTTTTACGAGTCCGCCAGCAAACACAGCGCCACCGCCCGCAAGCATGGCGCTGCGCCGATCCTCTTCATGTCCTGGGCCTATCAGGACAAGCCCGAGATGACTCAGCAACTGGCCGCCGAATACATCCAGGCCGGCAAACAGAACAACGCCCTGGTGGTGCCTGCGGGCCTGGCGTTTGCGGCATCGGTGGCCAGGCGCCCGGAGCTCAACCTGTATGTGGCCGACAAGCGCCACCCCAGCCTGGCCGGCACCTATCTGGCGGCTTGCACCGTGCTGGCGTCGGTCTACAAAACCAACCCGGTCGGCTCCAGCTACACCGCCGGTCTGCCTGCGGATGTGGCGCGCCACCTGCAAACCGTGGCCTGGGAGACCGCACAGGCCTTCCACGTTAAAGAAGGTCGCGGATCGCTCTGAGGCCGTTCAGGCTCGCACCACGATCGGCAGCACAGCCATCAGCCCGTCTGCCCCGGGGGTGAAGGGCACGGTCAGGGCCTGGCGGTCTTCGTTGTCGCGCAGGTTGCGCCACAAAAAGTCCCGTTCATTGCCCGGGTGGCCCTGCACATAGAGTTGGCTGGTCAGCAGCTCCCGGCTGCCCAGTTTGACCTTGAAGTGGATGTGCGGCGTGCGGCCGCTGTAGGGCACAGGCTTGATGGTGCGGAAGCGGTAGCGCCCGTCAGCCCCCACCACCACCTTGCCAAAGGCCTGGAACGCCGGGTCGTTGCGATTGCCGTCGCGCGGGTGGTCGTAGTGCCCGTCGGCGTCGGCCTGCCAGATCTCCACCGCCGCGCCCTGGAGCGGCCGGCCGTCGGTGTCGGTCACCACCCCGCTGAGCCAGACGGGCTCGCCTTTGGTGTAGGACAGTGCGCCGTTTTTCAACAGATCGAAGTCGGCATCCTTGGGGAGTGCCACCGGATAGTACGGTCCTTCGGTCTGGGATGGCGTGGG
>JBDKJB010000187.1:0-4713 GCA_039796835.1 Pseudomonadota bacterium
GACATGGCGCACGACAAGTTCCTTGAACCCATGCCCACACCGTTACCAACAGCCGCTGTAGCCAGTGCCCGGCTGCCTGATTTGGCCCTGCTGGAGTTTCCCTTGCTACTTCTGGCGGCCCAGGCCCAGGGCTATTAGCCCTTGAGCGTGGCGGTTGCCACGAGCGCCCGGACCGAATCCGCATGGCGCTGGAAGAAACTCAGGCGGGGGGCGGTGTAGGTCACGGCATGCAGCTGCCCTTTGGCCTCCGCTGCCCACCCCAGTCCTTTGAGAATCACGCCGTCGCTCTGGCGGGTGACGGTAAATTCGAAGCGAAGTCCTTTTTGTCCCATGAAGGGGACAGGATCGAGCTTGTCCATGGTGACATTGGAACCGTCCACAGCAAACACAGCCTCGAACTGACTGGCGATCTGGTCCAATGGCATGCCACGTGTAAACACCGGTTTTCTGGGTTCCTTGCCGCTGGCAGGGCGCTGCACCGGATTGGCCAGCGCCGCACCGCTGGCCACACCGCTCCAAAGCCGAAGCTGGTCCAGGGTCACGCCTTCCTGCGTCCACACCTCATAGGGTTGGTTGGACGGATTGGCAAGCTTGTTCCAGGCCTGCGGCAGTTTGATGACCATCTTCTGGTTGATGACCTGCTCCCCTTCCACCTTGACGATGGAAGTGCACGCAGACAGGAGGACCACCGAAATGGTTAGCAGGATTTTCTTCATGTCTTGAGCTCCGAAATGTAATGGTTCATCAAGCCAGCATCTGCGGCTTCAGGGGCAAGTTTGAGATAGCGTTCAAATGCATCAATGGCTTGCGGGGCCTGGCGGCGATCTTTGTGGATCAGCCCCAGCGAGCGGAAGATGTCTGCGACCACCGGCGCTGAGTCACTGTGCAGGCGGGCGGCCTGCTCCAGATCGGTCAGAGCCAGGGCCTGGTCACCTTCCTTGGCACGCAAACGACGGGACTCAGCGCGCCCGAACAAGGCTTGATGGTCATCCGGCCGGGTATTGACCATCCGGTTGAACAGAACCAGACTTTCGTCATACTGGGCACGGCGGATTTCATCCTGGATCCAGCCCATGCGATGCCGGGCAATGAGCTTGGCGTAGCTCTGGCTGTTCACATCGCCTTCGCCGACGATGTGCTTGCGCAGGGTATCCTGCCGGTCGTCCATGGCTGGGTGGGTGGCAAACATGGGGCTGCGCTTGCCCACATCGTCGCCCCCGAGAATCTTGGCCTCCTGCAACAGATTGTCCCAGACTTTGGGGGCCTCATGTCCGCTCCAACCGGCCTTCTGCGACAGCTGCAAGCCCAGGCGGTCGGCCCGGGTTTCATGTTCCCGGGAGAACGAATACATGCCAGCCATCACGCCGAGCTGTCCCAGGGCCCCGACCAGGCCGAACAAAGCCATGAACTGGGCGGCGCCCGCGCGACTCTTGGCATCGCGCAAGCGTTCGATCGAATGGCGCTCGAGATAATGGGCCAGTTCGTGCCCCAGCACTGCGGCGAGCTGGGCCTCGTTCTCCATGCGTAGCAGCAGGCCTGTCCATACCTGCATCATGCCGTTGGGGGCCATGCTGGCATTGAACCAGGGCGTACGCACCACATGCACCCGCACGTCAGGGCAATGCACCCCGCTGAGTCGGCACACCATGTCCTGCAAGTGTTTGCCCATATCGATATCACGGACGATCAGAGGGCTGCGGCGCAGGCGCGCCTCTTCGCGATCCATCAAAGCCCACAACCCGCCTTCGTCGGTGTCGACGGGTGGGCGCTCCATGCGCTTGCTGAGGTCAACCTCTGGCGCAGGCGGGGAGGTCGCAGGTCGGCTTTGTGCCAGACCTGACACGCCGTTCAGGGTCAGGCCCAGTCCAAGGCACTGGCGGCAGGCTGACCGCATCCACGATCGGCGATCCTGAGGCTGTGCGCCTGGCTCCCCATGGAGCACTGGGTCACTGCCGATCGGAGCCAATTGCTTCACTTGAGCGCAGGGAACTTGGTCAACAGCAGCTGCACTGTTTCGGTTGCCGGCTTCTCTTCACGCAGATCACCTGATCCGCGCAGCAGGTTGTTGAACCACATGACCTGCCCGGTCTTGAGGTCCACCAGCGAGGCATACCCCACCTGGGTACCACCGGCGATCCCGACGCCCAGGATCGCCATCATCACAATCGCTGCCTTGCGCTCGGCGCTGGCATAGGTGTCGCGCACCCAGGTGAAAAGCGCGTAGTCGGCCCCGGTCTTGGCGCGCAGTCCGCTGACGGCGTCGCCCATCGACCACAAGAGCTTGCCATCCTTGGTGGGCAGTTTGTTGACTCCTCCCCCCAGCATGTGGTGGATGAAGATCGAGCTCGCCACCGCACCATGGAGAGAATTGACCTCGGCAAGCTCGTCGAGATCGCTGTCTTTCAAGTAGGTGACGTTACTGGTCTTGAGAGCCGGCAGGGACAGCAAAGCCTTGTTGAAGTACAACTGCGCGGTGTTGGTCCAGTCGGCTTTGGGCTCGGACACGCCGCCGCCGGAAATGGAAAACAGTTCGATGTCGACCGGAACCACCACCAGCTTGGATGCTGCCGGGCGGTGGGTGAAGTCTGGCGCCAGATTGGGTGTCTGAGCCTGGGCAACTGGTGCCATTGCAATCCACACTGCCACGACACAATGCAAACCGATCCACCGATTCCAACGCATATCTGACCTTTCTGTTCAGTCGTTCATTTTCAGCGAAACCACCAAATTCCATGGCAGGCGGCGACGAGGCTTTTCCACATTTTCAGGCCGTCGAATCAGGCTCGGCAATCCCGCCCACCACGTTGCTGAACCCGCCATCGACATAGGTGATTTCGGCACTGACGCCGCCGGCCAGGTCGCTGAGCAGGAAAGCGGCAACGTTGCCCACATCATCGATCGTCACATTGCGACGGATCGGAGAGGTTTCGGCCACCACGCTCAAAATCTTGCCGAAACCCTTGATGCCGCTGGCGGCCAGGGTTTTGATCGGTCCGGCGCTGATGCCGTTGACCCGGATGCCCCGGGGACCCATCGATTCAGCCAGGTAGCGCACCGAGGCTTCGAGCGATGCCTTGGCCAGGCCCATGGTGTTGTAGTTGGGCACGGTGCGGATGGCGCCCAGGTAGGTCAGGGTCAGCAGCGCGGCCCGGTCATTGAGCATCGGGGCAGCCGCCTTGGCCATGGCCGGAAAGCTGTAGGCGCTGATGTCGTGGGCGATCTTGAACGCCTCACGCGAAAGGCCCTCCAGGAAATCGCCGGCAATCGCCTCACGCGGTGCGAAACCGATGGCGTGCACGAAGCCGTCAAACTTCGGCCAGGTCTGCGACAGGTCGGCAAACAGCCGTGCAATCTGTTCGTCGCTGCCCACGTCGCAATCAAAAATCAGCTTGGAGCCGAAGTCCGCCGCAAACTCGGTGATGCGGTCCTTGAAGCGCTCTCCCACGTAGCTGAAGGCGAGCTCCGCTCCTTCGCGGTGGCAGGCCTTGGCGATGCCGTATGCGATGCTGCGGTTTGACAGCACGCCAGTGATCAGGAGCTTTTTGCCGGTCAGGAAACCCATTGTCGTCCTCGCAGATGTGATTGATGCAGAATTGTTGCATGCGGATGACGGCTTTTGGCCTACTGATTTGGACCTTGCTGTGCCCTCTGGCGGTGCACGCGGCACACGGCTACGCTCTGTGGGGTGACCTGCAACGCGGCCCCGGTTTCGCCCACTTCGATTACGTCAATCCCAAGGCCCCCAAGGGCGGCGAATTGCGTCTGGTCAGCAATGTGCGCAGCTCCACCTTCGACAAATACAACCCCTTTACGATCAAGGGCAGCGCACCAGCCTATCTGACCGCCCTGATGTTTGACACCCTGCTCACGGGAGCGATGGACGAAACCGCGTCGGCCTATGGCCTGCTGGCGGAGGACGTGGAAGTTGCTCCGGACGGCCTGAGCGCCACCTTCCGTCTGCGCCAGGAAGCCCGCTTCCACAATGGTGACCCGGTGTTGGCGCGTGACGTGAAGCACAGCTTTGACATCTTGATGGGCAAGCACACCTTACCGGGCTACAAGACCTTGCTGGAAGACGTGTCCGGGCTGGATGTGCTGGACGATCGAACCGTGCGCTACCGCTTCAAGAAGCCCAGCCGCGAACTGCCCATCACCGTGGGCGGCCTGCCAGTGTTCAGCCACAAATGGGGGGACACGCCAGATCCCAAGACCGGCCAACGCAAGAGCTTTGACCAGGTCGTGATGGATGTGCCGATCGGCAGCGGCCCCTATACGATCGGCCCGGTCAAGTTTGGCAAAGACATCACCTACGTGCGTGACGTCCGATATTGGGCCAGGGATCTGAATGTGCGCCGGGGCACTGGCAATTTTGACCGGGTGACAGTGAAGATCTACAAGGACAACACCGCCCGGCTGGAGGCGCTGAAAGCCGGCGAGTTTGATCTGATGCGCTTTTTCAGCGCCGGTGATTGGGCACGCCGTGTCAACGGGCGCAAGTTCGACAGCGGCGAGCTGGTGAAAGCGGAATTCAAGCACAGCCTGCCCAGCGGTTTCCAGAGCTATTTCCTCAACACCCGGCGCGAATTGTTCAAGGACCCCCGTGTGCGCGAAGCCCTGGGTCTGGCGATGGACTACGAGTACATGAACCGCCAGATGTTCTACAACCTGTATCAGCGCACGTCGGGCCTCTTTGGCAACACCGATTGCCAGGCG
>JBDKJB010000188.1:0-4698 GCA_039796835.1 Pseudomonadota bacterium
TGCAGCCGTTGATGTCCGGCCACCACAACCACCTGGGCTTCCGTCAAACCATCGGTGATCTGCACCTTGCCCCCGCGCCGGACACCCAGGCGAACCTCCTGCCGCTGGGAGACGAATTTCGTGTCGGGCGGCAGAGCCGCTTTGTCCACGGTGGGGACTGCCTCGGGCTCCACCACCTTGAAGACGAACTGGCGCCCGCCCTGGGGCACGATGGCTTCTTCAGGAACCATCAGCGCGCCTTCATTGATCGAGAACACCGTGTTCACCCGCGCAAACATGCCAGGGCGCAAAGGCATGGAGTTGCCGCCACCTGCCGCCGCCCCGGGCCGCCCACCCGCTGGTGGCCGCCCACCCGCAGACGGTGCGGGCACATCCACCGCAGTGGTTGCCACGACCGGGCAGCCGTCTGCATCTACACCCGACGCAGCAGTCTGCGCGGTACCCGTGGCCGGGCGTCCACCGCCGGGCGATCGTCCGCCCGCCTGGGCTGACCGCGGCCTCGCACCGGCCGCAGCCAGGTTCGCTGGCCCCCTGGGGGCAGGGGCAGATGCTGCCCGCGCCGGAGCTGCTGCTCCCCCGGCGGCACCCGGTCCGCCCGGGCGCCCACCGCCTTCGCGCGCTGCGGCAGGCTCGCCCATGGTGTTGGGCAGCACGGCACGCACTCCGACCGAGCGGCCGTTGGCGTCGAGCAGAGGGTCAAGTGCCTCAATCCGTGCCTTGAACATACGGCCAGGCATCGCGTCCAGCGTCACCTCCACCGGCTGCTGCAAACGCAGCTTGCCCTGAAAGCGCTCCGGCAGCCGGAAATCCACATACATGCTGCCGATATCTTCGAGGTTGATGAGATCGGCACCGTCTTTCACAAAATCCCCCAGATTGACGTTTCGCAACCCCACAGTGCCATCAAACGGGGCGACGATGCCCATGCGCTGCAGGCGCGCGCAGGCCAGGGCCAGTTGCGCTTCGGCCACTTGCAGGCCTGCACTGCTTTCCTCGAGCACCCGCTGGGCCACAAAATTCTGGGCCACCAGCTCTTGGTTGCGTTTGTAATTGGCCAGGGCAATCGACACCTGGGCGCGGGCCTGCTTGACCTCGGCCTTCTGCAGCACGTCGTCGAGCTGCACCAGCAACTGCCCCTTGCGCACACGCTGCCCGTCTGAAAAACCCAATGACTTGACGCGGCCAGGCACCTCAGGGCGCAGCATCACGCTCTGGCGCGAACGCAGGCTGCCCACCCCCTGCGCGTCATCCTGCAGCGTGCCTTTTTCCACCTTGGCCACTTCCACACCCGCCGGCCGCGCCGGACCACCCGCGCCCCCGGGGCCCGAACTCGCGCCCGCCGGGGCACTGGCTGCGCCTGCCGGCGCAGAGGCCGCAGCCACTTCTTTGGGGGCCGTGGGCCGTTGCTGGTACCACCAGGCGGCGCCTGAAGCGCCCGCAATGCCAAGCACAGCTGCAATTGAATAAACAGTTTTGTTCGCCATAAGCAATGAAGCAGAAAATTGCAATCAACTGTATCAGCGGCCCGCAGCAGGCGCGGGCTTTACCGGGGCTTTACAAAGCGCTCTGCACGCCCAGGTTGGCCAATTGATCGGCACGCTCGTTGCCCGGGTCACCCGCGTGGCCCTTCACCCAGCGCCAATCCAGCCGGTGCGGGCTGGCCGCCACCAGGGCATCCAGCCGCTGCCACAGATCGACATTTTTCACCGGCTGCTTGGCCGCCGTGCGCCAGCCGCGCGCCTTCCAGCCCGGCAGCCACTGCGTGATGCCCTGCCGCACATATTCGCTGTCCAGGTACAACACCGCATCGCAGGGCTTCTTGAGCGCAGACAGCGCTTCGATGACTGCCGTCAGCTCCATGCGGTTGTTGGTGGTCTGGCGTTCCCCGCCGAACAGCTCCTTGCGCTGGTCACCAGCCATCAGCAGCACCCCCCAGCCACCGGGGCCAGGGTTGCCCTTGCACGCGCCGTCGGTGTAGATGGTGACCGGGGCCAGACGAATGGTGCTCAAGATATCGAATCCCCATTGAAGAGTTTTAAGATTTCGCCGCGCCACCAGAAACGCATCGGCTCAGGTGACGTGCCAGCCAGAATGTTCGCACAGGCATAGCTAACTGCAGGGTGCGGGGGCGGGTGGGCTGTGGCCGGTGAAGCTGATGTCGTCACTCAGATGGAGTCTGTTTTGACCTACTGCTAAAGCTTGGCAGCCTCCAAGGCCTGCGAGCCGTAGTTGCCTGTTGCCAAGGGGATGTTGCTGTTGACGAAGTGGGAGGCTTCGAATCCCGTTGCGTCGTCTTTGCTTCGAAGCGGAAGTTGTTCAACCCATCCTGCAGGCGCAGGAATCTGGTTAATTCCCCCCGCGTACTGATGTACGAAGCGCCAGCCATCAGGGCGTATTCGATTGTTGTGGGCATTGTTTTTCCTCCTGGGTTGCTTCGACTTGGTGTGAGTTCTAGATTCAGGGAATGGGATGAGGTGCTTTGGGACCACCAGCGACAGGTGGGCATGGCGGGTATTGCATCCTCTCCCTCAGGATGGTTTTGAATTCGGGTTGCCTGACTTCTTGATTCAGCTTAGTCACTTCGTTGGCTGGGGTCAGGCCGGACTTGACAAGGTTTGCAAGGTCGTAGCCCCAAATGTATTGGACGACGTTGACGGTCTGGAACTCAGCAGGCCAAGCCGCTTGATCGATGCGCTGCCACGTCTTGCCGTCATGCTTGAAGTACACATACGGCGGGTTGGGGCGCCCCCACTTGTTGTAGGCCAGGCACAGATTGGGTGTGGCTACAACGTAGGGCGTGCCCTTCAGGACATGCACCGCCAGCAGATTGAAATTGGTGCGGCCCAAGTCTTCCCCATATTCGCTCGTCCAGGTGACTTTCTGTCCAGTGGCTGGCACGGTGAATTTGACGGTGTGTTCGCCGATGGGCGTCGGCTGACCAATTTCACTGCGGCCTTTGTAGGTCTGCGAACGCTCCACAACGATCTTCTGACCGTCGTGCAGCAGCACTTCTTCTCTCCATGAATCACCCGAGCAGGCGCTCAGGGTCAAGGATGCCAGCAGGGTCAGCAACGCGGCTTTGGCCGTCAAAGCAGGGGGTGCGATCATGAATTCATCTCCAGAGGCAGGTTTGGGCTGGCGGAGCCGTTTGCGGTTGTTTCATGAAAAGAATATCGAATATTTCCGATACACAAAGCCAATACATTGCTCCTGAATTTGATGCTTTTTGATGACGTTTTGAACAGAGCGCCGCCCCGCGCACTGGGGGGCCAGGGTGTGGATGCGAACGTCTTGGCTGGTGTGCATCCAGCCCCATCTGAAGCTCAGTTTGGCGGGGCGACCTTGGCCGCAGACCGTGTGGTGGCCGCCGCCGCAGGACCGACGGCGGGCTGTCGCCAGGCGGGCCCGATCACCCGCATGCCGCGCACGCGCTTGATGGCCACAACGAAATACACCGCGCCGAAGATGGGCCATGAGCGAGCGCCCAGCCGGTCCATCCAGGCAAAGCGTCTGAGCCAGGCTTCGGTGTCCACGGCCGGGCGGTAGCAGCCGAAGCGGGCCGTTTCAACCTCGAAGCCCAACAGGCTCAGCCAGTCACGCAAGCGCCGGTAACCGATGAATTCGCCCTCTTGTGGCAGGTACAGATCGCCCCAGCCCAAGCGCTGGTACAGGTGCGCACGACGCTGGCGCAGACCCCACAGGCTGGCGGGATTCAGGCCGCTGATGATCAAGCGGCCTTCGGGCACCAGCACGCGCTCGACCTCACGCAACAGAGCGTGGGGGTCGGCTCCCAGTTCCAAGGCATGGGGCAACAGCACCAAATCAAGGCTGCTTTCCGCAAAAGGCAGGGCCTCAAAGTCGGTGACCAACTGCACGCTGCGGTCAGACACGGCACCAGCCCACCCTGGCCCCGGGCCAGCCACCCAACGCTGGGGCATGCGGTTGGCATACAGCCCTGCCAGTTGCGGCAGGCCCAGTTGGACGGCGTGGTAACCAAACACATCCGCCACGGCGCTGTCAAATTGAGAGCGCTCCCAGTCGATGAGATAACGCCCCGGCGGCGTTAGGAACCATTCCTGCAAACCTATAATCGTAGAAGCCATGAGCCTGGAAGCACCGCCTTTGAACCATTCTAGTCAGCCCTGCAGGGCCTTCCTGATGGCCGCTTTTGCTCTCGTGATGGTGGGTTGCGCTTCGGTTCAGGGTCCGCAAAGCGACAGCAGCGGCTGGAGCCAGGTGGCACCGCCGCCGCCTGTGGCCATTGCCAGTCCGGCCAGCCCCGCTGCACAGACCGCTCCGTCCCCTGCCGTGCGCCGTCCGGCGGTCCGACCCGACGCGCCCGCGTCCACGCCATCAGGCGCCCTGGCCCCGCTGACGACCGCGCAGGCCAGCGCCGTGGCTGTGGAGCCGCTGTCGGCCCCGGCAGACCTGTGGGAGCGCATCCGCCGCGGTTTTGCCATGCAAAACCTCGACACCGAGCTGGTGCGCGACCGCGAGCAGTATTACGCCACCCGACCCGATTACATCGGCCGCATGACGCAGCGGTCCAGCAAATACCTTTACCACATCGTCGAAGAACTCGAACGGCGCAACATGCCCACCGAACTGGCCCTGTTGCCCTTCATTGAAAGCGCCTTCAACCCGCAGGCCATCAGCAGCGCCAAGGCGATGGGCATGTGGCAGTTCATGCCCGCCACA
>JBDKJB010000189.1:0-4695 GCA_039796835.1 Pseudomonadota bacterium
CAGCGTGGCAGCCAGCGTGGGCAGGGCCGAGCCGAGCTGCGGGGCCCATTTGGCCAGGCTGTGGTACAGCACGATGCCGGTAATCCAGATCAGAGCCGCCGACAGGTTCACCTTGCCTTGTTCCTGTCGGCCCCCTGCGGCCAAACGCCCCAGGATCACGCCATACAGGGGCACAAACACCGAACTGAGCATCAGCAGGAAGGGCTCGATGCTGTGCATCGGCAAAAACAGCGCCAGCACCGTGCACAGCACGGCAATGGCCAGGCCCCATTGGCGGATGGACCACTGGGCAAAAATCGAATGGCTGTTAACCGCCCCGGAGTACACATCGCCGTAGGCGTTATCGATTTCGTCGAAGAGGATGAAACCGAGAGCGATCAGCCCGCCTTGCGCCATCAGCAAGGCCGGCACCAGCGCGGCGCCTTCGGGCGTCATGGTGACGATCACCACCCCCAGCGCATAGCACCAGATGTTGGCGATGGCATAGCCCAGCCAGGTGCCTTTGAAGGCGGCATTGCCGTCCTTGCCGTGGCGCGAGTAGTCGGCAATCAGGGGCAGCCAGGACACCGGCATGGCAATCACCAGGTCGATGGCCGACAGCGTGCCCATGCCACCCTTGCCCGGGTTGTTCCAGAACGCGTCAAAGCCCTTGGCCGCGACCATGCCACCGAACTGCCACGTCAGCCACAGTAGGGACAGCACCACCAGCGGCAGCGCAAAGCGGCTGATGAAAGCCCGCACCGTGGTCAGCATGCTGGCGCTGATGAGCGCGCACAGCACGGCACCCCACAGCAGCGTCCCCGCCAGCACGCCCCCTGCGCCCGACAGGTCGAGCCCGAGCGACTGCTTGGCGATGGCCTGCGTGCCTTCGCGCATGACGACCAGCTCAAAGGTGGTCCAGCCGACCAGTTGCACGATGTTGAGCAGCACCGGCAGCATGGCGAATGCCTTGCCGTAGGTGGCGTGCATCAGGCCGGCGCTGGTCAGGCCGGTGTCGCAACCCAGTTTGGCGGTCCAGGCGAGCAGGCCCGCGCCGATGACGCTGCCGATCAGGATGGCCAGCAGGGCATCCTTGGGCCCGACCGCCGGCACGAGGTAGGCCCCGACCTGCATGACCAACAGGCCTACGCCGAGCGAAAACCACAGGCTCAGGTGCTGCGCGTAGCCAAACACACGCTGCTCGCCAGAGACCTGGCCCAGCGCGGCATTGCTTGTTGTCGAAGAAACAGAATCAGCCATTCAATTACTCCAGTGAATGGCAGGTCGGCAGGCCAAGGCCGTATGGCTTGGCGGGCTTCCCTGCGCGAGGATTACCTCAATCAGGTTCAAAGGGACTGTCTCAGTCGCCCGGCCTTTCAGCCGGACAACACCCCCAGCGGACGTGAACTCTTCAGTTCACGGGTCAGATTGTAGGCTCAGCGCTCGAACACCGGCGTTTCCACCCCCAGCACCTTGTGCAGCTTCGGGCTGGTGGTGGTGTACTGCAGCATGACCTTTTTGTCCGGGAAGACGATGGCCGAGGCGCCGAAGGCCGCCAGTGCACACTCGTGGAAGCCCGAGAGGATGAGCTTTTTCTTGCCCGGGTAAGTGTTGATGTCTCCCACGGCGAAGATGCCGGGCTCGCTGGTCTGGAACTTTTCAGTGTCCACCTTGAGCTGACGGCGCTCGATGTCCAGACCCCATTCGGCGATGGGCCCGAGCTTTGGCGACAGGCCGAAAAACACGAGCAGCTGGTCCAGCGGCAGCTGCGTGCTGCTGTCGTCGGCGCCGGTCACGGTCACGTGGGTCATGCGGCCATCGGCCTGCGCAAAACCGGTGACCTGGCCGACCATGAATCTCATCTGCTGGGCCTCGCACAGGGCGCGCATCTTGGCCACGCTGGCCGGGGCCGCCGCAAAGCCGTCACGGCGGTGCACCAGGGTGACCGACTTGGCCTTCAACGCGCCATCGGTCATGAAGTCCAGCGTCCAGTCCAGGGCCGAATCGCCTCCGCCCACGATGACCACGTCCTGCCCGGCAAAGGCGGCTCGGTTCTTGACCTTGTAGTGCACCTGTGCTGCGGGGGAATCAGCGTTGGCAAAGGCGTCGATGCCCTCGACGTTCAGCAGGCGGGGCTGGAACGCGCCCATGCCTGCGGCGATGAAGATGGTCTTGGTGAGGAACTGCTGGCCCGGCTGACTGCCCATCTGCGTGGCCAGCAGAAAGCGGCCATCGGCCTGCTTTTCGATGCGGCTGACTTCCTGATTGAAGTGAAAGGTGGCACCAAAGGGTTCGATCTGCTTCAGGAGGCCGTCGGTCAGTTCCTTGCCCGTGCACACGGGGATGGCTGGAATGTCGTAGATCGGCTTGTCCGGGTAGAGCTCGATGCACTGGCCACCCGGGTAGGGCAACAGGTCGATGACCTGGGCTTTGATCTCGAGCAGGCCGAGTTCAAAAACCTGGAACAGGCCCACCGGCCCGGCACCGACGACGACCGCGTCCACTTCTTTCATGAAAACCCCTAAATTTCCGTGATGGAAAGCCAATACTCAGCTATCGAACCAATAGCGCCAGTTTGCCGGTCTTGTCTTTCCAGTCGTCGGCGTCGGCCGGGGCGGCTTTGCGCTTGGTGATGCTTTTCCAGTTGGCCAGCTTGGCCAGTTCGGCGTTCAGCGGGGTCATGTGGAGTTGATCGGCAGGAACGTCTTCTTCGGCATAGATGGCGTTGACCGGGCATTCAGGGATGCACACGGCGCAGTCGATGCATTCGTCGGGGTCGATGACCAGCATGTTCTGGCCTTCGCGGAAGCAGTCCACGGGGCAGACGTCAACACAGTCGGTGTATTTGCAGTTGATGCAGGCTTCGGTAACGGTGTGGGTCATCGAGTGAAGGAAGAAGGGTGCAAAAACGGCGATTTTAGAGGCTCAGGACAGGCTGGCCTGCAACAGCACGGCCCCCGAGGTGCGGTGCGAGGCGGTGTCGACCAGCACCAGCGCACCCAGCATGCGCGATTGCGCGTAGGGCAAGGCGGCCAGGGGTTCCTGCAAGGCCAGCTCGATCTGCGCAATGGCGTTGGCATCGACCTGCTGGGCAGGCTCTTCGGCCAGGGTTTGCACATTGAGGTGGTGCACGATGCGCTTGACCCGCGCCTTGATCCAGCGGCTGCCGTGCAGGGCCCAGTACACCCGGCCCGGCACCAGGGCTTCGTCGTCCAGCCAGGCCACCGTGGCCTTGAATTCGCGCGAGGTCTGCAAGCCGGGTGCGGGATCCTGCAGGATCCAGTCGCCGCGTGAGACATCGACCTCGCGGTCCAGCACCAGGCCAGCGCCGTGGTTGGCCTCCACCGGGCCTTCGAGGCGCACATGATTGAGCACGCGCGCCACCACGGCCGTCTGCCCGGAAGGCATGACCTTGACGGCCTGCCCAGGGGCGAACCGGCCGGTGCTGACGCGGCCCCAGAACACCCGGCGGCCCTGGCTGGTGTCGCTGCTGGCCGAGAGCTTCTCGACCCACTGCACAGCGAATGTGCCGGGCAGGGCAGTTTCGGCCTGCGCCACCGGCAGTTGTTCGAGGATCTGCAGCAGGCTCAAGCCCGTGTAACCCGCCCAGCCGGGCTCGGAGGCCACCACGTTGTGGCCTTTGAGTGCCGAAATCGGCACGGTCGCCGACACGGCGATGCCGGCCTGAGCGGCAAAGGCCGTCAAAGCGGCGCTGATGTGGGCAAAGCCTTGGGCCGGGTCGGCGATGGCGTCGAGCTTGTTCACGGCAAAGACGATGCTCTGCACCCGCAGCAGATGTGCCAAGAGCGAATGCCGGCGTGTCTGGGGCAGCAAGTCGAGCGCCGGGTTCTGCCAGTCCAGCTTGGTGGCGTCCACCAGCACCACGGCGGCGTCGGCGCTGCTGGCGGCGGTGACCATGTTGCGCGTGTACTGCACATGGCCGGGCGCGTCGCCGATGATGAACTTGCGTGAAGGCGTGCTGAAGTAGCGGTAGGCCACGTCGATGGTGATGCCCTGCTCACGTTCGGCCGACAGACCGTCGGTGAACATGGCCAGGTCGGTTTCGCCGCCGCGGGTCACGCTGGCCAGCTGGTCCTGCAGCACGGCACGGCTGTCCACCAGCAGGCGCCCGATGAGGGTGCTCTTGCCGTCATCCACGCTGCCGCAGGTGATGAATTTCAGTGCCGCGGTCATCAGAAATACCCGTCTTTCTTGCGTTTTTCCATCGACGCCTCGGAGGTCTTGTCGTCCATGCGCGTGGCGCCGCGCTCGCTCACGTCGGCGGCCAGGGTCTCGATCACGATCTCGGCGGCGCTGGCTGCGCTGCTCTCCACCGGGCAGGTGCAGGTGATGTCCCCCACGGTGCGAAAGCGCACGCTGCGCTCCTCGGCCATCTCGCCAGCCTTGAGCGGGGTGAGCTCGGTCACGGGCACCAGCAGGCCCTTGCGCTCGACCACGCTGCGTTGGTGCGTGTAGTACAGGCTGGGCAGGGCGATGTTTTCGCGGTCGATGTACTGCCAGACGTCGAGTTCGGTCCAGTTGCTGATCGGGAAGACGCGGAAATGCTCGCCCTGCTGCAGGCGTGTGTTGAACAGGTTCCACAGCTCGGGGCGCTGCGCCTTGGGCTGCCACTGGCCAAAGCTGTCGCGGTGGCTGAAGATGCGCTCCTTGGCGCGGGCTTTTTCTTCATCCCGGCGGGCACCACCGATCAGCGCG
>JBDKJB010000190.1:0-4657 GCA_039796835.1 Pseudomonadota bacterium
ATCATGAAGACCTTGAAGCGGCCCTGCACAGGCTTGTAAACGGCCTGCTCCAGCAGCTGCTGGATCTCGTCGACACTCCGGTTGGAGGCGGCGTCGAGTTCGGTGTAATCGACAAACCGACCGCTGTCGATGTCGGTGCAGGCCTGGCAGACGCCGCAGGGGTGGGCCGTGATGCCGCCCTGCCCGTCCGGGCCCCGGCAGTTCAGCGCCTTGGCCAGGATGCGCGAAACCGTCGTCTTGCCCACGCCGCGCGTGCCCGTGAACAGATAGGCGTGATGCAGGCGTCTGGATTCAAGCGCATTCGAGAGCGCCTGCACGACGTGCTCCTGCCCGACCATGGCCGCAAAGTTGCGCGGGCGGTATTTGCGGGCCAGAACCAAGTAAGACATCGCGCGGATTCTACGGGCCGAGCTTGCACCATCACGCCTACAATCCGACTCGACGGGCCTTCCCGCATGGAGAAGCGGCCAACCGGGTCAGGTGGGGAACCAAGCAGCCCTAACTGCCGAACCAGTGCCGGGGTCAAGGCTCGTCACCCTGTCCCCACGCTGGTTCTACACTGCCTCTTTTGTCACAGGAGAGCTTTGCTGTGCCTCAATTTGCCGCCAACCTGTCGATGATGTACCCGGATCTGGAGTTTCCGGACCGGTTTGAGGCAGCTGCCCGGGACGGATTCAAAGGGGTGGAATTCCTCTGGCCCTACGCCTGGGACGCCGCCGACATCAAGGCTCGGCTGCTCGACAACGGTTTGCAGCAGGTGCTGTTCAACCTGCCGCCTGGCGGTCTGGACCGTACGGGATACGCCGAAGCAGCGAAGGCTGGCAAGAAAGGCTGTGCGGCATTGCCCGGCATGCAAGATGAGTTTCGCCACGGCTTGCAGATTGCTCTGGCCTATGCCGCCGAGCTGGGCTGCCCCCGCCTGCACGCCATGGCCGGAACACTGCCGCCCAGCCTGACGCGTGCGGAGGCTCAGGCCATCTATGTGGCAAACCTGCGCTGGGCCGCCCGAGAAGCGGCCAAACAAGGTGTGGACATCCTCATCGAGCCCTTGAACACCCGAGACAACCCCGGTTACTTCCTGAATCGTCAGGACCACGCCCATGAGGTGGTCCAGGCGGTGGGGGAATCGAACGTGAAGGTTCAGTTCGACCTGTACCACTGCCAGATTGTCGAAGGTGACCTGGCCAGCAAGGTCCGCCAGTACCTGCCCACCGGACGGGTCGGACACATCCAGATCGCAGGCGTGCCCGAGCGCCATGAGCCCGACTGGGGCGAGGTGAATTACCCCTATCTGTTCGATGTGATTGACGAGATCAGCGCCAAGGGGGCACAAGGCCTGTGGAGCGGCTGGATCGGTTGCGAGTACAAGCCGCGCCTGGGGCTTCAACCGGGTGGCACCACGGCCGGTCTGGGCTGGCGAAGGTAGCTGAGCGCTCCATGCCCCGCCCGCAGGCCGCTGGCCAGGCAGGCGGTGAGCAAATACCCCCCGGTAGGAGCCTCCCAGTCCAGCATCTCTCCGGCACAGAACACCCCCGGCAGGCTGTTCACCATGAGTTGGGCGTTCAAGTCTTCAAGCCGCACTCCACCCGCCGTGCTGATGGCCTCGACCACCGGACGCGGTCGGGCCAGCACCATGGGCAAGGCTTTGACGGCAGCCCCCAAGCGCGCCGGATCCTGCATGCCCACTTTGCCCAGCACTTCGAACAAGACTGCTGTCTTGATGCCGTCCAGCCCCAGCCTGCTTTTGAGATGACTGGTCAGCGACCGGGAGCCGCGCGGGTGACGCACGTCCGCCAGCACCTTGTCGTGAGGCACGTCGGGCAACAGGTCAAGTTCAAAGGCCGCGCTGCCCTGTTGTGCGATGGTGTCCCGCAAGAGGCTGGACGCGGCATAGATGAGGCTGCCCTCCACGCCGGTGGCCGTGGCGACAAATTCACCCTTGCGATGAAACAACGGCGGGGCTCCGTGTTCCACCCCACCCACGCGCAAGGCAACAGACTTGAACGGCTGCCCGGCGAACCTGCTCGCGAAAAAGGGGCTCCAGGGTGTCATCACATCAAAACCGCAATTGGCGGCTTGCAAGGGCGCGATGCTGACCCCGCGCTGCTGCAGCAGGGCCACCCAGTTCCCGTCCGAGCCCAAGCGGGGCCAACTGGCGCCCCCCATGGCCAGAATGCAGGCGTCAAATGCCAGATCGGACTCGCCCTGCGGCGATTGAAACCGCAGCGCGCCATCGTTTGACCAGCCCAGCCAGCGGTGCCGCATGTGAAACCGCACCCCCAGGGTGCGCAGGCGATGCATCCAGGCCCGCAGCAGGGGCGCAGCTTTCATGTCAGTGGGAAACACACGACCCGATGTGCCCACGAAGGTCTGCACCCCCAAAGACTCTGCCCAGGACCGCACCGCTGCAGGGTCCAGATCCGCCAGCCAGCGGGCCACCTCGGTCTGCCGCGCACCGTAGCGCCCGACAAACGCCGACAGGGGCTCAGAATGCGTCAGGTTGAGCCCGCCTTTACCGGCCAGCAGGAATTTCCGCCCGACCGAAGGCATGGCGTCAAATACGTCTGCGGCCACCCCGCCTTCAGCAAGGGCTTGCGCCGCCATCAGCCCGGCCGGCCCGCCACCGACGATGGCCACCCGGCTCATGCTGTCTGCCATTGGGGCTCCACCATGCGTCCGTCAGCGGTCAGGAAGGCGGCCCGCACCTGGGTGTCATCACCATCGGCCAGCAGAGCCGTCACGGCACGTCGATACCGAGTCAGCTGGGCGATCAGGACAGCGTCGTCGTGCGGGTGCGTGCTCGATTTGTGGTCCAGAACCCACCAGGTCCGGCTGCCGTCCGCGTTCATTCGCTGCACCAGTCGGTCGATGCGCAGCAGCGCACCTTCGAAATGCAGGTCCACCTCATTCCCCTGCCAGTTGAGCTGGGTGGCATCCCAGGCCCAAGCGCCGTCGCCGGACAAGATGCTTTGGGCGGCCTGCTGAGCTTGGCCCCGCAGTGTGGGGGGGAGCCGAAATTCACGTGCCGCCGCGGCGCTGCTGGCTGTGTCGGTGCGTCCCCATTGCAACAAGCGGTGCATGGCCTGCCCCACACGTGCCACTTCGGACGACGATTCGTCAGCTACATTTTGAATAGCAATGTGTGCAGAACCTGTAATGGGATTTTTCAATGTTTTTATTTGAAATGGCATGCCAACCGTGTCCGGAGGTGGCACCGCAACCTTGGTCACCTGCGTCCTCGTCGGGGGTACCTCTTCTGCCAAGGCCAGCAGACGCGACCACCATGTGGGGGCATTGGCATGACGCGGCTCGATCGCCGACAGCACCAGGGCATGGCGTGCGCGCGTCATGGCCACATACAAGGCGTTCAGCTCTTCGCGACTGCGTTCGGCCTGTTCGCGCTGAAGCACGCCTGCCACGCAAGCCGGCGGGCGGGCTTCACTGGCCAGGAAAACCACGCGCGCCGGACGTGCCGACTCCCCCGGCCAGTCCACCAGAACCGCCATGGACTCCTTGCGGGTTGCACCAGGGGCCGTGTCGAGCATCACCACGGTGTCGGCCTCGAGCCCCTTGGCGCCGTGGATGGTCAGCAGGCGGACCACATCGGGGCTGGCCGGTGCCCGCGCTTCGCCATGACCCGCCCTGAGTCGGCGCACCAACCCGTACGGTGTGGCAAAACGGCCGCCACCCACATCCAGCGCGACGCCCAGCAAAGCCTGAAGGTTGTTCATGACGGCCTCGCGCAGATGGGCAGGGACTGTCGCGGCATAGCGCTCCAGCAGATCGCAGTCCCCGTAAATCGCTTGCAGGGCATCGTGGGGCGGCAACTGGGACACCCAGGCTTGCCATTGCACCAGCCGCAGCGCAGCGGATCGCCACGCCGGTGGGCGTGCCAGAGGCTCAGACTCGCCCTGCAGCACATCCCACCATGTGGTGTCTGGTCGCTGGCGTGCCTCCACTGCCAGCGGGATGAGGTCCTCGTCGCTCCACCCCAGAATGGGCGATTTCAGCACCCTGGCCAGCGACAGGTTGTGCTGCGGTGACACCAGCACATCCAGCAGCGCCACCACGTCCTGCACCTCACAGGTTTCGATGAGCGTGGTTTTTTCAGCCAGAAGTGCCGGCACCCCATGCTGGCGAAGAGCTTCCAACATGGGCGTCAACGCAACGCGGGTGCGCGCCAGCACCATGATGTCGGCGGGCCGGGTGCCACGCTGCACCGCATCTGCCACCCATTGCGCGGCCTGCCGGGCCTCCTGCGCATGCAGATCGTCTTCCGCCGTGGTTTGTGCAGTGGTCAACGAGTCGCGCCAGGCACTTTCCTGCCGGTCATCGGCCTGCCCGGTTTGACGGACAGGCGGAATCTGTGGCAGTCTGCGCAGCCCACCAGCTTCTACGCTGCCGGTGGTGTGGGGCCGAAAAGCCGCGTATTCACCGTTCTGCATCGCAGTCCCCATGACCTGGTTGACCGCGCAGATCACAGCTGGGGCGTTTCGCCGGGTGTGATCACAACAGAGCACATCACCGTGGAGACCGTCCCGAATGAAGCGCTGCGCAGCGATGAACACCTGGGGTTCTGCGCGCCGGAAGCGATAGATGCTCTGCTTCGGGTCTCCGACCAGAAACACGCTGGGCGCATGACCGCCTCCGGTGCCTG
>JBDKJB010000191.1:0-4649 GCA_039796835.1 Pseudomonadota bacterium
GGCCGTGTAGTGGATGATGGCTGCACCGCCCGGGATGCCCAGGCTCATCATCACCTGGCCGCTGGTTGGGTCCAGCACCAGGGTGGGGGCCATGCTGGAGCGCGGCCGCTTGCCCGGCTGCACGCGGTTGGCAATCGGCCGGCCTTGGGCGTCCTGGGGCAGAAAGCTGAAATCGGTGAGCTGGTTGTTGAGCAGGAAGCCGCCAGACTTCAACAGGAAGCCCTTGACCATCTGCCGCGCGCCGAACTGGTCCTCGATGGTGGTGGTCATCGCGAGCGCGTTGCCCTGGCCGTCGACGATGCTGATGTGCGAGGTGCCGTATTCGGGCTGGCTTGGCATGGGAGCGAAGTGGCTTAGCGGCAGCGCTGCGGGCTGACCGGGTTGGGCCTGCTGCAGGCTGGCCGCACCGGGGCGGGTGTCGATCAGGCGGCTGCGGTTGGCCAAATAGGTCGGTGCGATCAGGCTCTGCCAACCCGCTGGGGCAGGGGGGGCCACAAAGGCCGGGTCAGCCACGTACTGTGCGCGGTCGGCAAAGGCGAGCCGTGCGGCCTCCAGGTAAAGGTGCAACCATTGCGCGCTCGGCAGTCCTTGCTCCAATTCGAGGGTGGCCGCGGGCGTGCGAGCCAGCAGCCCCAGGATCTGCGCGACGGCGAGGCCACCCGAACTGGGTGGCGGAAAGCCGCAGACGCGTGCGCGGGGGGCAGGGTGGTCAAAACACAGGGGCTCTCGGCGCAGGGCCTGGTAGCTGGCCAAATCCTGCAGACTCAAGGTGCCGGGGTTGCGTGGGTGCTGGTGCACCACATCCACCATGGCCTGGGCGATGGGGCCTTGCTTCAAGGCGCGGCTACCGTCGCGGGCGATGGCGCGCAGTGCTTCGGCCAGGGCGGGATTCTGCAACCGATGGCCGACAGGCCAAGGGTTACCGTCAGGCTGAAAGAAATACCGGCGTGCCCGCTCGTTCATGCGCGCGGCAGCGTTGGCCTGCTCGGCCTGCAGCAGGGTGTGCAGGCGCGGGCTGACGCGGAAACCTTCATCGGCCAAGCGGATGGCTGGTTCAAACAGGGCGGCCCAGGGCAGACGGCCGTGCTGACGGTGTGCCATCTCCAGCATGGCCACGGCCCCCGGCACGCCCACGGCCCGGCCTCCGGCCACCGCGTCGGCAAAGGGCATGGGCTTGCCGTCAGGCAGCACAAACAGATTTCCATTCGCGCCGGCTGGAGCGGTCTCGCGGCCGTCAAAGGCCTCCACGGTCCTGCCATCGTGATGCAGCAGGAAGGCGCCGCCCCCAATACCGCTGCTTTGGGGCTCCACCAGGGTGAGCACCATCTGCACGGCGATTGCGGCGTCCACTGCGCTGCCGCCAGCCTTGAGCACCTGGTAACCCGCCTGAGCCGCCAAGGGATTGGCGGCTGCCACGGCGAAACGGCGTGTGGCCCAGCCAGGCTTGTCAGCGAAGCCGCTGGCGGCCTCTGGCGCCGCTGCACCGGCGGCCACCACGGCTTCGCTGTCGATCGTGGAAGAAAAATCGGATTTTCCCGATAATCCGTGGCTACATGATGCTACTAAAAAAATAGTAATCGTCAGCGTGACGCATTGCATCAGGCGACCCAGGATGGCAGATGCAGCGTTCACGGGGCGGCGATCACTTGGGTGCGAGGCGAATCGCACCGTCCAGGCGGATCGTCTCGCCGTTGAGCATGTCGTTCTCAAAAATGTGCTGCGCCAGGCGGGCGTAATCCTCAGGCGTGCCCAGGCGTGACGGGAAGGGCACGGCGGCGGCCAGCGCATCCTGCACGTCCTTGGGCATCCCAAACATCATCGGCGTGCCGAAGATACCGGGGGCGATGGTGCAGACGCGAACGCCGTTGCGAGAGAGATCGCGCGCGATCGGCAGGGTCATGCCGACCACGCCGCCCTTGCTGGCGCTGTAGGCGGCCTGGCCGATCTGGCCGTCATAGGCAGCCACAGAGGCCGTGTTGACGATACAACCCCGCTCGCCAGTCGCTTCGGGTTCGTTCTTGCACATGGCGTCGGCGGCCAGGCGGATCATGTTGAAGGTGCCGATCAGGTTGATGGTGACGGTGCGCTTGAAGGCGTCGAAGTTGTGCGGCCCGGTCTTGCCCACGGTGCGTTCGGCGCTGGCGATGCCGGCGCAGTTCACCAGGCCCATCAACTTGCCGAGCGAAACAGCCTTGGCCACCACCGCCTGGCCGTCAGCCTCGGATGTGACATCGCACTTGACGAACACGCCGCCGATCTCGCGGGCGACCGCTTCGCCTTTCTCCACCTGCATGTCGGCGACGACGATCTTGCCGCCCAGGCCAGCCAAACGCTTGGCTGTGCCTTCCCCCAGGCCTGACGCGCCGCCGGTGACGATGAAAACCTTGCCGGAAATGTCCATGGTATGTGCTCCGTGTGCAATGAAGTGAAGATGAAACAGGGTTCGACTGAATTATCAGGGAAGCGCCTGCTACAATCTCTCTTCTCGAACACCCTTAGGCGCGTAGCTCAGCTGGTTAGAGCACCACCTTGACATGGTGGGGGTCGTTGGTTCGAGTCCAATCGCGCCTACCAATGAAATCAGACACTTACGGCACCTTCGGGTGCCGTTTGTCTTTGGGCGATGAAACAGGCACCACAAGGGTTTGGGCCTGCGCCCACGCCTGCAATTCGGAGCGCGTTGGCATGCCGGCCAGTGTGTCCACCAAAGCCTGCATGCGCGGGCGCATGAGAGCCAGCGTGGCGCGGAAGGCCTCCAGGCGATCGTCTTCGCTGCCCGGTGCAGTAGAGGGGTCTGCATAGCCCCAATGTGCTGTGGCAGGGTGCCCGGGCCACATGGGACATACCTCACCGGCGGCGTTGTCGCAGACGGTGACGATCAAGTCCATGTTGGCGGCAGCCTCGGCGCCAAACACATCCCAACTTTTGCTGTGCAAACCTGCGGTGGGCATGCCGGACTCGGTCAGCGCGCGCAAGGCCAGCGGATTCGGCTGCTGGTTGGGGCGCGGGCTGCTGCCCGCCGAATGGGCCTGGACCTGGCCTCGCCCGAGGTGATTGAGCAGGCCTTCGGCCAGGATGCTGCGCGCTGAGTTGTGGGTGCACAGGAACAGGACGTGCCAAGGAAGGCGGTGTCCAGAGGCCGACACCTTGCTCAATCCCGGAAGACCATGCAGACGGGGCTGCCGACGGCCAGGGAAGAGATGGTCTGGCCCAGCAGGCCAGAGGCCGGGTCCAGGGTCATCACCACCACGGTGTCGCTGTCTTCGTTGTGGACATACAGGCAATGCCCGGCCGGATGCAGGGCGAAGAAGCGCGGTGTGCGGCCTTCAGAGTGGCGGCTTTGCACATGCTGCAGCCGACCGGTATCAGGGGCAAGGGCAAAGACCTCGATGCTGTCGAAGCCACGGTTGCTGACATACAGGTGGTGGCCATGGGCACTGATGGCGATGCCAGCGGCACGACTGTTGCCCATGAAATGGTCCGGCAGCGTGGGCAGCCATTGAAGGGGCGTCAAAGCGCCCGTTGCCGCGTCGAAGCGATAAGCGGCGACTGTTGAATCCAGTTCGTTGATGGCCGCCATCCAATTGCCCGAAGGATGGAACACCACATTGCGCGGGCCAGCCCCTTCGCGGGCCTGAACGACAGGGACAGAGGCCGGCACCAGTTGGCAACCTGTGGCGCCGGACTCCACACGAAACACAAAGATGCGGTCCAGGCCCTTGTCCGGCACCACCACAAACCGGCCGGAAGGGTCCAGCAGGTTGAAATGCGGTTTGGAGAAAGGCTGCTCCTTGCGATGCGGCCCGGGGTCGCCGGGCAAGGCTACGCGCTGCACTGCTGGCTGCAGCATGCCGTCACCATCCAAAGGCAATACAACCACTTCACCGGACAGGTGACTGGCCACAATCAATCTGCTTTCCTGCAGGTCCAGGGCGAGATGGACCGGGTTGCGCAAACCGCAGGCCAAAGTTTGCAGCAGTCGCAGTTCTCCGCTGGAAGGATCCACGGCCAGAACGCTGCAGGCATCTCCATCGCCATGCACGGTGTACAGGCGGTCCCCCGCCTGGTTGCGCACAAGATACGACGGGTTGACCAAGCCCCCCACGATCTGGATGGGCTGGAGGCTGCCATTCTGTTGCACGCGGCAGACGGTGATGCCCTCCCCCCGAGCCTGGCGCTCGCGGGTGGTGCGAGACCCGATGTAGGCCCACATGGTGCACCGATCCGTCTCAGGCGGCCGGTGCCACCGACGCGCCCTGAATGCCGTGCCGCTCGAGTGCAGCGGCCACAAAGCCGTCGGCCTTGCGTGCCTCCACAAAGTCAGCGAGGAATTGCCGGCAGACCTCGCCGCGCCCCTTGGGTAGGCCCATGGCTTGCTGGATGACCATGAAGCGGCCTGGCAACAGGCGAAGTCCACCCTGTCGTGCCACATCGCTTTCGAGTTGCTGCTTCACCCCGGCGGCGACGTCCAGACCTTGTGCCAGGAACACCTCCACCACGGTCGGGGAGGACGGGGCACGCACCAGTGTGGCATGCCGGATTTCACGGGTGAGATGCAGGTCATAGGCGCTGCCGGCACCCACCACCAGGCGTGTGCCCGGACGATCCACCTCGTCGTTGGTTTGCACGGGCGAGTTCGTCCGCACCAG
>JBDKJB010000192.1:0-4647 GCA_039796835.1 Pseudomonadota bacterium
TTAAATTGAAATATTCTTTTTTACCTAAAAATCAGGCTTATTTTTAATCATATTAAATTGTAAATCAACCCGATTTCAGTTGACTCCTCCCTTTTGCGTTTCTACAGCACTAGCAAGCCAAACTGCGGTAACAGCCGCTGCCTACACTCTGCCCTTTGATTCAAGGAGACGGAACGTGAAGGTGATCCATTGGCTGCTGCTGGCTCTGTCCGCCTGGGGCTTCAACTCTGCTGCCATGACGGTGGAGGCCCACGGCAACACGGTGTTTGCCACCGGCCCGGTGGTGGACGACCTGCGCAAGTTTGAAGACGCTTTTGCCAAAGGCGGGATCGACACCGTGGTGTTCGTGAACTCGCCCGGGGGCGACCTGTGGACAGGCCTGCGCGTGGGCCGACTGATTGCCGACAAGGGCTACAAGACGGTGATTGCGGGGCACTGCGTGTCGGCCTGTTCGATCATGTACATGGGTGGCAAGGAACGGCGCTTTTCCGATGCCGCCCGGCCGGGGCTGACATACATCGGCATCCACGGTGCGCACGATGCGGCCACCAAAACCGTCAACCCGCAATTGCAGCCGCAGATTTATGCGTTCTACAAGCAGTACATGGGCGAGAAGTTCAACAGCGCGATCATGAACCAGGCCCTGTATGAGATGGACGACGCGGGCTCGCTGCTGGTGGTGCGCGACCCGGTGCGCAGCCCCAGGGTTGAGGCGGTGCATTGCCGCTCGGCGCAGACGCCGCGCGACCGCTGCACCCGGTTTGCGGGTGAGACGGCACTGAGCCTGGGCATCGTCACGCATGCAGATTTGGCAAAAGTGACTTTGCCCGCTGCCTTCCGCACCGAGGTGCGTGTGCTCGGCCGGGAGCTGACGGCAGAGTCGGACGACCTGCCCCTGCAGTTGCAGAAGATTGCTGCGGCCCAATGCCCGACGGACCCCTGCCGTGACAACGTGGTTCGCCATTTCAGCCGGCCTGAGCACCGGGCGATTGCCGTGGCGATGAATGGCAAGGGCGTGGGTTGGGGGCCGGCCAACGCCGACACGCCGGACACAGCACTGCTGCGCGCGGTGTATGCCTGCAACCACCCTGCCGCCCAACCAGCCCGCCTGTGCGAGGCCGAGCTGGTCAACAGCTATCCGGTGCGACATTTGTACGCGGAGTCCGACGCCTCCCACCAGCAGGCACTGACCGTTCTGAAGGCACCGGTCGACAAGTTTTACGCCAGTGAAGAGTTTGGCGGTGGCTTTTCCAAGGCCACGGCCTACCGGACCGAAAAGCTGTCGGACATCACCCCGCAAAGCCTGGAAGGCGTTACCACGGTGGGCACGCAGGATCTCGCCCGCATGCTGACCGGGCCACAACGGCCGGTGGTGGTTGACGTGGCCGCGTTCTTTGACACCATCCCGGGGGCCGTGGTGCTGGCACAGGGCGGCGCGGCCCACGCGGATGCGATACGGGACGAGGCAGTGCACAAACGGTTCGCTCTGCTACTGGCGCTGCTGGCACCCGACAAGACCGCGCCGGTGGTGTTTTTCTGCCATGGCCGCAACTGCTGGACGTCTGTGAATGCGGCCCTGCGAGCTCGCAACGCTGGCTACACGCAGGTCGCCTGGTACCGGGGCGGCATGGAAGCCTGGAAGGCCGCCGGTCTGCCGACCGCGATCGGGGTCGTGCGCGCTGTGGTCCAGTGACGCGGCGCTTGCCTGCGCTCAGGTTTCGTCCACCATCTGCCCATCTACATAGAGCCAGCGCGCCTGGGCCCCTTCGCCCTCGCGCACGAAGCGGCTGATCTCATGCAGTCGCCCGGCGCGGCCACCCTGCATCGGGTCCCGGTAGCGGGCCACAAACTCCACCACACCGGCGTCGCCTTCCTGCAGGCTGGCCTTCACCTCCAGGCCCAGCCATTTGAGGGGTGGCAGTTCCAGCTCGCCCGGTGCGCTGCTGCCATGCCAGCTGGCCAGCAGATAGTCGATCTGCCGAAGCACGTAGGCGCTGTAGCGCGAGCGCATGAGCGCCTCGGGTGTGGGTGCATGCACAGGGGGTTGCGCAGACAGCCCCTGATGAAACACGCCGCAGCAGTCGCCATAGGCCTTGCCGCTGCCGCAGGGGCAGTCTTGCGCGGCATCCGCGGCTTGGTGGCGCTCCTTGGGGCGTGGCACTGGGCGTTGCATTGCGCGCAGTGTAGGGGTGGGTCGGCCAGGGAGCCGCAAAGCTGCAACAATGCCCGGCATCCCTCAGTCGTTCTGTCCACCCTTCAAGCGGAGATTTCCCCATGTCCATGAAACTGTACTTCTCGCCCGGCGCCTGCTCGTTCGTGCCCCATGCGCTGCTGGAAATGGCCGGTGCCGCGTTCGAACCGCAGATCGTCAAGCTGGCGGCGGGCGAGCAACGCAGCCCGGAATACCTGGCCATCAACCCACGCGCCCAGGTGCCGGTGCTGATGGTGGACGGCTTCCCGCTGACCCAGGTGGTGGCCATCGTCAACTACATCCATGACCGCTTTCCGGCGGCGCAATTCCTGCCCCAGGACCCCTTGGCCAAAGCCAAGGTGCTCAGCACCCTGGCGTGGATGAACAACTCGTTCCACCCCACCTTCACCCACGTGTTCCGCACGACTTACTTTGCCAGCACCGAAGCAGGCATCGCCGACGTGAAGGCCTTCAACACGACCAAATACCAGGCCCTGCTGAAAGAGCTGGACGGCATGGTGGCTGCGAAGACGACCGAGTGGCTGGGTGGCACCCACCCCGGCCCGTTGGACCTGTACGCCATGGTGCTGACGCGCTGGGGCAGCCTGGGCGCCGGACAGGACCCGACCCTGCTGCCCGCGCTGTGGGACCACGCGCAGAAGATCGCCGCCCTGCCAGCCGTGGCGCGCACCATCGAGCGGGAGCGCATCAAGCTCAACATGTTCACCCCTCCTGAAGCGAAAGCCGCCTGATGAGCACACCCACCACCATCGCCTTGTTCGGTGCCGGCGGCAAGATGGGCACCCGCCTGTCCAGGAATCTGCAGGGCTCCCGCTTTGTCGTGCGCCATGTGGAGCCTTCTGCAGTAGGCCAGCAGCGCCTGAAAGCTGAGCTCGGCATCACTGCCGTGACAGCCACCGAGGCGCTGGCCGGCGCGCAGGTGGTGATCCTGGCGGTGCCCGACACGCTGATCGGCAAACTGGCCGCCGAGATCTCGCCCCAGCTGGCCAGCGGCACGGTGGTCGTCACGCTGGACGCAGCCGCACCCTTTGCCGGGCATCTGCCCAAACGGGATGACCTGACCTATTTTGTGACCCACCCCTGCCACCCGAACATCTTTTCGCCCGAGGTGCACGTGGCGGGCAACCCCGATTACTTTGGCGGCGTGCGCGCACCGCAATCCATCGTGAGTGCGCTGATGCAGGGGCCGGAATCGGCGTTTGACCTGGGCGAAGAGATCGCCCGGCTCATTTACCAGCCCGTGAAAAGCGCCTACCGCGTCACGGTAGAACAGATGGCGCTGCTGGAACCCGGCTTGTCCGAAACCGTGGGGGCCACGCTGCTGGACGTGATGCGCGAGGCCATGGACGAGGTGGTGGCGCGCGGAGTGCCGGCCGACTGCGCGCGCGACTTCCTGCTGGGCCACATGACGATCCTGTCGGCGGTGATCTTCAAGGAGATTCCGGGGCAGTTTTCAGACGCCTGCAACAAGGCTATCACCTTTGGCAAGCCCCGGCTGATGCGCGACGATTGGAAGCAGGTGTTTGATCGCGACGAGATTGCAGAGAGCATCCGGCGCATCACCTGAGTTGCCCGCATGAACCTGGCCCTGACACGCCCGGTGGACGCTGAGCGGATTCACGCCCGCTACTGGCTCGAAACTCCGGACGATCCCCGCCGCGCGGCAGAGGTGATTGCAGGCGAACAGTCCAGCGGCACCTTTCTGGCTCTGGCCCATGAGACCCCCGAGCTCAAGGCGCGGGCCGGGGCGCGCATCGAGCACTTGCAGGTGCTGGACAGCGTGGCCACCCCCAGCCTGCCGGGGCGCTATGGCAACGCGAAGGTCTTCACGCGTTGCGAGCTGGAGTTGAGCTGGCCGCTGGCCAACCTGGGGCCCAGCCTGCCCAACCTGATGGCCACCGTGGCGGGCAATCTGTTTGAGCTGCGCCAGGTGTCGGGCCTGCGCATCATTGGCCTGCAATTGCCCCGCGCTTTCGCGCAGGCGTATCCGGGGCCGCAGTTCGGCGTGGCAGGCACTCGCCGCCTGGCGGGTGTGCCGCAGGGGCCGCTGATCGGCACCATCATCAAGCCCAGCGTGGGCCTGGACGCCGGGCAGACGGCTACTGAGGTGCAGGGCCTGGTGGATGGAGGGATCGACTTCATCAAGGACGATGAGCTGCAGGCCGACGGCTCACACTGCCCGTTTGACGAGCGGGTCAAGGCCGTGATGCGCGTGGTGCGGGCGGGCGAGCAGCGTCTGGGCCGCAAGGTCATGGTGGCCTTCAACCTGACCGGTGAGCTGGACGAGATGAAGCGGCGCCACGACCTGGTGCTGCAGGAAGGCGGCAGCTGCGTGATGGCCAGCCTGAACTCGATCGGTCTGGTGGGCCTGCGCGAACTGCGCCGCCATTCACATCTGCCGATCCACGCCCACCGCAATGGCTGGGGTTACCTGA
>JBDKJB010000193.1:0-4644 GCA_039796835.1 Pseudomonadota bacterium
TTTTACAAACATTTAAAAAGCTCGCGCCCGCTAAGATGGCGGCAATTTGAGGAGAGATGCGCATGGCTGAATATGGCAGTGCGGGCGTAGAGGAGCGGAGCGTACCGCCGCGCCCGGGCTTGTGGGTTGCTTGTGCCGTGGTGGGCGGGCTGGTTGCCGGGGTATTGGGGGGGTGCGCCGCGACCGGGCCGCACAGCCCACAGGCGCGGCCGGTGATCTATGCGTCAACGCCCCAGAGCGCTGCCGTGCAACAGCGACAGCAGGCCGACATCGACGACTGCATTCAGCGCGCGCAGGCCCAGGGGCTGACGCCAGACGAGAAAAACAACGAAACGCAGGTGCGGGCAGCCAAGGGTGCCGCAACCGGAGGTGTGGCCGCTGCGGTGGGCGCGCTGGTGACGGGGCGCAATGTCGGGGAGGTGGCGCGTGCCGGTGCGGCCGGTGCGGCTGTGGGCGGAGCCACGGGCGCCGTGTCGGGTGCAATGAATGAGCGGCCGAACCACACCTACCGCAACTACGTGGGACGTTGCCTCGGCGACAGAGGCCACCAGGTCATCGGCTGGAATTGACTCAGAGCAGCGCGTAGGTCACGCTGGCTCGGCAGACGCTCTTGCCGTCGTCCGCTCCGCGTAGGTCGACTTCACCGAAGGCCATGGTCTTGCCTGCGCGCACGATGCGGGCCTCCACCAAGCAGTCCTGGTGGGACAGGGGCTTCAGAAAGCTGGTTGCCATGTTCACCGTGGTGCAGGGCCGAAATTCGCCAAAATGCTGAATCAGGGCAAACACCATGGCAGTGTCCGCAGCTGCCATCATCGCTTGGCCGCACAGCACGCCGCCACTGCGCGCGAGCGCCTCTGAGTGGGGCAGGCGCAGCAACACTCTTCTGCCTTGCACCGGGTCGTCGCCCAGGGCTTCAATGCGCAGGCCCAGCGCCAGCACCCAGGGGGCGAAGTGTTCGGGGAATTGGGCTTCCAGATCGCGTGCATCCATCCCGGCAACTGTAGTTCAAGCAGAGAGTGGCGGTGCCGGCATGCCCCCGCGCCGTGTGGCGGATTGCGCACAGGCGTATTCCAAAAGCCGGCAGACTGCGTTATGGTCATTCCACGTGTCAACGTGTGCTGGTGTCAATGCTGTGCTGTTGGAGGCGCCGATGGTCAAACGCTTGGTGGTGGAATCAGAGTCCGGGCCCTTGCTGCTCTCGCCGGGCCTGAAAACTGCGCCAGTGCTCGACCTGATGTGTTCGCACTTCGTGCTCACGCTGGCATCGCGCCAGGGGGCCAACTTCAACCCGCGCCGTGATCTCAACAGCCTGGTGTCGCTTGCCGGCCGCCATCTGGTGTGGCCCGCCGCGCTGATGCTGCGCTTGCGCGCCTTTCTGCAGCGCCGTTGCGCCACCAACGAATCCTGGCTTGGCCAGGAAGCTCTTTCTCCTGCGGCCTTCCTTGAAAAATATGGCATCTGGCGCGGGCCGTATGAAGAAGGCACGCTGTTCTTCTATCTGGACGAATACGCCAAGGACCAGCCCAAAGACCTGCTCTCACTGGTGTCGGTCACTGCCAGCTGGCTGGGCGAGGCGCTGAAGAAGCAGCACACCCTGGTCGAGAAAAACATCGACGCGCTGGCCAGCCTGATGCAGCTCAACCGTGCGGAGCGCGCTTTGCTGCTCTATGGCACTCTGGCACGCTACCAGCGCGACTTGCGCAGCATCTTGGTCGAGTTCAAGGTCAACAACGCCCCTGAGGCCTATGCCGCGCTGGCGCAGGTGGCGGGTGTCAATGCCGGTGAGGTGGCCGACGCGCTCCGTGCGGGTTCGCGCCTGGAGCGCATCGGCATGGTCGAGAACCTGATCTCCGAGCACAACATCACCGATCTGGCCGATCTGATGAAGGTCAGCGAAAAACTTCCCCCCGTGCTGATGCGTGAATACCGCGATGAAGCTGAACTGATGGCCGTCTTCACCCGGCCTGCCGCCAAGAGCACCCTGGGCGCGCAGGATTTCAGTTACGTGGAAGAGGACGTGAGGGTGCTCTGCGGTCTGCTGGGCAACGCCGTGGCCCGCAAGGAGGTCGGCATCAATATCCTGCTGTACGGCCCGCCCGGCACCGGCAAGACCGAGCTTGCCAAGGTGGCGGCGCAGGCGGCCGGCCTGGACCTTTTTGAAGTGGAGTACGCCGACCGCGACGGCAACTCGCTGTCGGGGAGAGACCGCTACCGTTCGCTGCAGATCGCCCAGGTGTTTCTCAAAGGCAGCGAAAAGGCTGCCCTGTTGTTCGACGAAGTGGAGGACGTCTTTCCACCGATCTCGTCCGAAGCCGCGCAGCTGATGGCGCGTGCCGAACAGGTGCCCGCCCCTGCCAGCGCCAGCGTCAGCGGCAAGGCCTGGGTGAATCAGATCCTGGAATCGAACACGGTGCCCACGCTCTGGGTGACCAATCGCATCGAGCAGATCGACCCGGCCTTCCGGCGCCGCTTTGCCTACCACCTCGAACTGAAGTCCCCACCCCCTGGCGCGCGCGAAGGCGTGGTGCGCAAGACGCTGGAAGGCGTGGCCCTGAGCGACGCGTTCATCGGCAAGCTGACGGCCAAGAAGGGGCTCACGCCTGCCCAAATCCGCACGGCCGTGCGCTTCGCCACGTTGGTGCGTCCCGAGGCGACGGACCCTGATCAGCGCACCGAGCTGGAGCAGTTGATTGCCCGTCAGCTCGAGCATGCCGACCACGCGCTGGGCAACCGGCCCGACCTGCCGCCGGCGCGCAAGATGCCGACCACCTATGACCTGAGCCTGCTCAACGTCGAGTCGCGCTACGAAATCCCGCGCATCGTCGAAGCGCTCAAGGCGCGCGGCCACGGCAACCTGTGCTTCTATGGCGCGCCGGGGACGGGCAAGACGGCGCTGGGCGAGCACATCGCCCACGCGCTGGACAAACCACTCATCATCAAACAGGCCAGCGATCTGGTAAGCAAGTACGTGGGCGAGACCGAGCAGCAGATGGCCGCGATGTTCCGCGAGGCCGAGGCCGAAAAAGCCGTGCTGCTGCTGGACGAAGCCGACAGCTTTCTGCAGGACCGTCGGGGGGCGCAGCGTACCTACGAGGTGACCGAGGTCAATGAAATGCTGCAGGGTATGGAACGTCACAACGGCATCTTCATCTGCACCACCAATCTGCTGGACCGCATCGACCAGGCGGCACTGCGGCGCTTTGCGTTCAAGATCCAGTTCAAGCCGCTGACCACGGAGCAACGTCAACGCATGTTTGTGGCGGAGGCTTTGGGTGGGGACCCTGGCAGGCTGGACGATGCCATGACCAAGCGGCTCGCGGTGCTGGGGCAGCTCTGTCCGGGGGACTTCGCGGCCGTGAAGCGGCAGGCCGTCATCCTCGCGGCTGAACTCGAGCCGATGGAGTTCATCGAACAGCTCGAGATGGAGCACCGGGTGAAGCCCGAGGTCCGCGAATCACGCGGCATCGGGTTTGTGCACTGAAGGTCAGCAGCTACATCTGTTCCCAAGGCAGTTGGTCAAAGCGCCAGCCATTGACCGTGGAGCGGTGGAAGTGCGCGTCCAGGTCGCCCTCGAAGCCGTGCTGCACGTTGACCACGTCGCTGAAGCCAGCTGATTCCAGCGCCAGGCCGGCGTCGACCGTGCGTTTGCCGCTGCGGCAGATCAGCATCACGGTCCGGTCCAGGCGGCCAGCCTCGCGTTTGACGGCCTGCACAAAGGCCGCTGGGTCTGCCGCGAGATCCGGGTATTCGTACCAGGCGATGTGAATCGCCCCGGGGGGGCGGCCCACATACAGGGACTCGATCTCCATGCGCACGTCCACAAACAGGGTGTCGGGCGCGGATTGCAGCAGTTGCCAGGCTGCTTGTGGTGTCAGGTGTCTCATGTCGGGGTTTGGAGCGGTCGGATATTGTCCGTCAACCTAGAATCCGGCGATGCTTGAGTCTGCCTCCGTCCCCCGCTACACGCGTGCCCAGGCCCTGCCGCGGATCTTGCGTGAACGCACGATGATGCTGGATGGCGCCATGGGCACCATGATCCAGCAGTTGAAGCTGGACGAGCGCCAGTTCCGGGGTGAGCGCTTCAGCGCATCCGCCGTCGATGTGAAAGGCAACAACGAGCTGCTGTGCCTGACCCGGCCGGACGTGGTTCGCGACATCCACGCCAGCTACCTGGCCGCCGGCGCGGATCTGGTCGAAACCAACACCTTCGGCGCCACCTCGATTGCCCAGGCCGACTATGGCCTGGCGCACCTCGCCGCTGAAATGAACCTCGCCGCCGCGCGCATCGCCCGCGCGGCCTGCGATGCGGCCTCGACGCCCGACAAACCCCGTTTTGTGGCCGGCGCGCTCGGCCCCACGCCCAAGACTGCCAGCATCAGCCCGGATGTGAACGACCCAGGCGCGCGCAACATCAGCTTCGAGGAGCTTCGAGCGGCCTATTACGAACAGATCGAGGCCCTGGCGGCGGGGGGGTGCGACCTGTTCCTGATCGAAACGATCTTTGACACGCTCAATGCCAAGGCCGCGCTCTTTGCCCTGGACGAGTGGTTTGAGCACAGTGGCGAACGCCTGCCCATCATCATCAGCGGCACGGTGACCGATGCCTCGGGGCGCATCCTGTCGGGCCAGACGGTCAGCGCCTTC
>JBDKJB010000194.1:0-4642 GCA_039796835.1 Pseudomonadota bacterium
CTTGCCCCCGCCATGCCAGAAGCGGATTTGCGTCTCGCAGATCTTTTGCGCGTCGGCCAGCAGCTTCGCGCCATCGAACGACGGCGGCGCGCCGGCCACCACAAAGCGGTGTGACACGCCGCCAGCTTTGAAGACGCCCGACCAGAAGTCACCCAGCTCGACGGGGCAATCGGCCAATTCGTCGTAGTCGGCGGCGCGGTAGGTGCCGAAGCCGGCGCGGTCGGTCTTGAGCGGCGGCAGGCCGGTGGCCAGTTTCCATTCCGCGGGCCAAGCCTTACGCGGCAGCTCGAGTGTGTGCGGGTTCTCAGTCTGCCCCTCCACGCGCAGGCACAACGAGGTGCCGTTGAAGAAACCGCGGTCAGCGTCCAGCCAGGCGGTTCGCACGGAGTTGTCGAGCGCATAGACCTCGTATTCGACCACCACAGGCAAGTCGGCTTGGCAACCCAGCTTCCATCGCTGTTTGTCAAGCTGAGCCACAGCAACCAGCACCCCACCCTGCCGGACCTGCAGGCTCTGCAGGTTTTTGGAAAACTCGCGGACCAGGTAGCTACCCGGGATCCACACCGGCAGGCTGAGTTCCTGGCCCCGCTTCGGCACGCTGATGCTGAGCGTGACGCGGAACAGATGCGAATGCAGGGGGGTGTGGCGGGTGGCAGGTTCGATGCGGTAGTGAACGCCCGGCGAAGGAGTCGGCATCAGTTCTTCTGCTCGCTCAAATGCTTCTCGACCTGTGCCGTGCTGATGGCACCCGGCACGCGGGAGCCATCGGCAAACACCAGGGTCGGGGTGCCGGTGATCTTGTACTTCTTGCCCATCTCCACATTGCGCGCCAGAGCGGTGGTGTCACAGCCGGGCGAGGGCACGGGTGGCAGGGCCACGTCCCGCACCATGTAGTCTTGCCAGGCTTTGGCCTTGTCTCTGGCACACCATACGGCCTTTGATTTTTCGGTCGAATCAGGGCCCAGGATCGGGAATAGGTACATGCTGATGGTGACGTTGTCCACCTTTTGCAGGTCACGCTCAAAGCGCTTGCAATAGCCACAGTTGGGGTCTTCAAACACGGCCAGCTTGCGCTTGCCGTTGCCGCGCACGATGGTGAAGGCGTCTTTGGCGGGTAGGCTGTCAAACGCAATGGCGGTGAGTTTGTCCACGCGCTCCTCGGTCAGGTTGCGTCGTGCCTTCAGATCAATCAGATTGCCCTGGATGAGGAAATTGCCTTCTGCATCGGTGTACATGATCTCGGTGCCGTTGTACCGCAGCTCCCACAGGCCGGGCATCGGCGTCTTGCTGATTTCATCGATTTGCTTCAACGAGGGCACCCGTTCGGCCACTGCCTTGCGGATGGCGCCCTCATTGGCCCAGGCTGTACCTGCGCCCAACAACATCAAGCTCACCAGCAGGCGGTGCCAGGGCCGACCGGGCTGGATTGCAAAGGCATTCATGTGTGTGACCTTTCTGTTCTTCAAAATGGCTTGGGGCTGCCCATGGCTCGGCCGGCCACCCAGTGTTTCAACAGCGGGCTGGCGTCAAACCAGCGCATGCCCTGGTTGCGCAACACCGACAGGCGCGAATCGGTGTGCCCAAACAGGCGCTGCAGGCCGTCCGTGGCCCCGGCCAGAAGCGCCGCATCAAGCTTGCGGGCACGCTCATACGCGCGCAACGGCTTCAGGTCCGCCACACTGCGCCAGGCCTCCCGCGTGGAGATCACGCGGGCCAGTTCAGCCGCATCCGCCAGGCCCAGGTTCAGACCCTGCCCGCTCAGGGGATGCACGGTGTGCGCTGCGTCCCCGGCCAAAGCCCAGGATTGCGAGGCGTTGTCGCGCAAGGTGCCAACCCAGGCCCTGGCCTGCGCCAGCTGCAGCGGCCAGGCCTGCCGCAATGAGCTCAGCCTGAAGCTGTCGGCCGGCTGGTGGCACGCGACAGCCAGTTCGTTGCAAAAATCGAGGTCGGTGGCAGCCATCAGCTGAGCGGCACGGTCATGATGTACAGACCACACCAGAGCCACGGAGTTCCCTTGCATGGGTAGCAAAGCCACCACATCGGCCCCGGCATCCCCCGCATCGGGCGCGCGAGGAGCCTGAAACCACTGGCGGGCGACACTCTCATGGGCTTGAGCGCCCTCGAGCCGGGCGGCAATCGCGGTGTGGCGATAGGGCATCAGGTCCCATTCGGCTGCCAGCCCGGCGCGGGTGGCGCTGGCGCGTCCTTCACACACCACCGTCAAGGGAGCATCAACAGGTTCTGCCACCACATCAATATGGCCCTGGAATTGCACCGCCTGGGCCAGCAATGCTTCGAGCGCGGGCACGTCCATGATCCAGGCCAAGGCTTCTGCGCCAGCCTGGGCGGCCTGGAATTCAAGCTCTCCACCGTCATCTCCCCAGATGCGCATGCTGCGCACCGGGCTGCAGGCTGGGCTGGTGGGCCAGCAGCGGAAAGATTCGAGCATGGCGCGCGATGCGCGGTTGAGCGCGTAGGCCCGCACATCGCCGTGCCCCGTGTCTGCCGCTTCACCCTGCGATGGCACCACCAGCGCCACCCGCAATGAGGCGCGGGCCAACAGGAGCGCCAGCACACGCCCGACCACCCCTGCACCACGCACGCACACATCGAAAGAGGGTTGCAAGGCCTTTGCCATGGCCGGAATTGTAGGAGCGCCCCCCGGACGCTTGCATGGGGCAGGGCAAAATGGAGGGTTCTGCACTCCCTCTGCCATGAGCCAAGCCCCCTTTTCAGACATCCAGGCCCACATCGCCCGCCTGTTCATCTATCCCATCAAGTCCTGCGCAGGCATGGAAGTCACCGACATCGACCTGTATGACACTGGTCTTGACCTGGACCGGGCCTGGATGCTCGTGGACGCAGACGGCGTGTTTGTCAGCCAGCGCGAACAGCCCCGCATGGCGCTGGTGCAGCCGCAGATCCGCCGGGGTGAGCTCGTGCTGCGCGCGCCGGGCATGCTGGCGCTGCATGTGAGCATTGATTCAGTGCAGGAGCCGACGCGCGTAGAGGTCTGGGATGACGCCGTACCCGCGTACGACATGGGTGACATCGCCGCGCAGTGGTTCAGTGATTTTCTGCACCTGACGCTCGCTGGTGTGCCCGCCCACGACGCGCCACGTTATCGACTGGTGCGCTTTGACCCGGAACACAACCGTCTGGCGAACAAAAAGTGGACGGGCGGGGCAGATGCGCCAGTGATGTTTTCCGACGGGTACCCGATCCTGGTACTGTCGCAGGCGTCGGTGGACAGCCTCAATGCCAGGCTTGCTGCCGAAGGGCACGCCCCCGTGGGCGTGGAGCGCTTTCGTCCCAACGTGGTGTTCGCAGGCCTGGAAGCACACGATGAGGATCGCCTGCCGCACCTCACCATCTTGGCTGAGGGCGGCGACGCCGGCGGCGAAGTCCGCCTCGGTCTGTGCAAACCCTGCACCCGCTGCAGCATTCCCAATATTGATCACCTGACCGCAGAGTCCACCCCCCATGTGAACGACGCCTTGCAGGCTTACCGTGCAGATCCCCGCATGAACGGTGCTCTGACCTTCGGCATGAACGCGATCATTCGAGCCGGTGTGGGGGCCAAGTTGCGGGTGGGGCAGGCCGTCACAGGCAACTATCAGTTTGATTGAACGACATCGCACAGCAGCAGAAAGTTTTCCATGAGTTTGAAATGCGGCATCGTGGGCCTGCCCAATGTGGGCAAATCCACCCTCTTCAATGCCTTGACCCAGGCCGGCATCGCTGCCGAAAACTACCCTTTTTGCACGATTGAGCCCAATGTCGGCGTGGTGGAGGTGCCGGACCCGCGGTTGCAGAAACTGGCGGACATCGTCAAGCCTGAACGCGTGGTGCCGGCCATCGTCGAGTTTGTCGACATCGCCGGACTGGTGGCAGGCGCCAGCACGGGTGAAGGCCTGGGCAACAAATTCCTGGCCCACATCCGTGAGACCGATGCCATTGTCAACGTGGTGCGTTGTTTTGAAGACCCGAACGTGATCCACGTCGCCAACAAGGTGGATCCGATCGCCGACATCGAAGTCATCCAGACCGAGCTGTGCCTGGCTGATCTGGCCGCTGTTGAAAAAGCCTTGCTGCGCGTGACCAAGGTCGCCCGCGCGGGAGACAAGGAGGCGGCCAAACAGGTAACCATCCTGGAGAAGTGCCAGAAGGCGCTGAACGACACCAAACCCGTGCGCACCATCGACTGGAGCAAGGAAGAGTTGGTGCTGCTCAGGCAGTTTTTCCTCATCACCGCCAAACCGGCGATGTTTGTGGCAAATGTGTCTGAAACGGGGTTCAAGGACAACCCCTTCCTCGACCGCCTGGAGCAATTCGCAGCCTCGCAGAAGGCCCCAGTAGTGGCCATCTGCGCCAAGATGGAAGCCGACATGGCCGAGATGAGCGACGAGGACAAAGCCATGTTCCTGGAGGAACTGGGACAGACCGAGCCCGGCCTGAACCGCCTGATCCGGGCTGCCTTCAAGCTGCTGGGCCTGCAGACCTATTTCACCGCCGGGGTCAAAGAGGTGCGCGCCTGGACCATCCATGTGGGTGACACCGGCCCGCAGGCGGCCGGTGTGATCCACACCGATTTTGAAAAAGGCTATATCCGCGCCCAGACCATCGCCTTTGACGACTTCAT
>JBDKJB010000195.1:0-4638 GCA_039796835.1 Pseudomonadota bacterium
GGGCGGCGCTCATGCGTCCGTACATCCAGGAACTGAGCCGTGTGGCGCCCGACACCTTCATTTGCTGCTATCCCAATGCCGGCCTGCCCAATCCCATGGCCGAAACGGGTTTTGACGAGACGCCCGAGGTCACGTCACGGCTGCTGCGCGAATTTGCAGAAGAGGGCCTGGTGAACATCGTGGGTGGTTGCTGCGGCACCACGCCCCAGCACATCAGTGCGATTGCCGATGCCGTGCGTCATCTGCCTACACGGGGTTTGCGCGCTTCGGGCTTTTACAGGGAGGCCGCTTGAAGCGATCTCTGATTGCTACTAATATAGTAGCTATATGTGCTTTTACAATAACGGGAAAATTCGATATTTCGCATGCACAGACGGTGCAGGGCCCGCCCACGGTGCCGGTGCCGCGCTTTGTGGAGGAGACCGAGGCGGCCGGCTTGCAGAGCCGCTTTGATGGTGAAGATGAATACATGGTCGGCGGTGGTGTGGCGGCCTTTGACTGCGATGGCGACGGCCTGCCCGAGGTGTACGTCACCGCCGGCGTGAACCGGTCCAAGTTCTACCGCAACAAGTCGCAGCGCGGCGGGCCCATCAAGCTGCTTGAGGAGCGCTCGGGCCTCGAGCTCACCAACGCCACCGGGGCCTATCCGCTGGACATCGATGGTGACGGCCACACCGACCTCGTGGTGCTGCGTGTGGGCGAGGTGCAGGTGTTCAGGGGCCTGGGCGGCTGCAAGTTCCAGCGCGCCAACGAGACCTGGAACGTCACCACGCCGAACGCCTGGCACACGGCCTTTTCTGCCACCTGGGAGCGGGGCCAGAACTGGCCCACATTTGCCTTGGGCACCTATGTCGACCGTGCCAAACCGGAATTTCCCTGGGGCAGCTGCACGCCGGCGGCGCTGCATCGCCCGGCGGCCTCGGGCCGGGGTTTTGCGGCTGGTGCCCCGCTGGTGCCCGGGCACTGCGCCCTGTCGATGCTCTTCAGCGACTGGGGCCGCACAGGCCAGGCAGACTTGCGCGTCAGCAATGACCGCGAGTACTACAAAGATGGCCAGGAGCAGCTCTGGAAGATCATCCCCGGCCAGGCCCCGATCCGCTACAGCGAGGCTCAGGGTTGGAAACCTTTGCAGATCTGGGGCATGGGCATTGCCAGCCACGACCTCGATGGTGATGGCCGACCCGAGGTGTTTCTGACCAGCATGGCAGACAACAAGCTGCAGAAGCTCGAAGGCGATGGCAAAGATCCACAACCCAGGCCCACCTACAGCGACATCGCCTACAAACGCGGCGTCACGGCCCACCGCCCCTATGTGGGAGGCGACATCAAGCCTTCGACGGCCTGGCATGCCCAGTTTGCCGACGTGAACCACGACGGCCTGATGGACCTGTTTGTCGTCAAGGGCAATGTGTCCACCATGCCAGACTTTGCCGCCCTGGACCCGAACAACCTGCTGCTTCAGATGCCGGATGGCCGTTTTGTGGAGTCCGGGCACCTGGCTGGCGTCGCCAGCGTGCGGCGCGGGCGGGGCGGCCTGCTGGTCGATCTGAACGGCGATGGCCTGCTGGACATGCTGGTGGTCAACCGCTGGGACAAGGCGCAGCTGTGGCGCAACGTCGGCTCGGGAACCGCCGACAAACCGGTGCCGATGGGCCACTGGTTGCAGGTGCGTCTGCGCCAGCCCGGGGGCAACCGCGACGCCATCGGGGCCTGGGTCGAGGTCGATCTGGGGGCCGATCTATCCGTGGCCGGTGGCCGGCGCATCGTCAGGCAAGAGCTGACGGTGGGCGGTGGCCACGCCAGTGGGCACCTGGGCTGGATGCACTTTGGCCTGGGCACCTCGACCCAGGTGCGCATGCGGGTGCAGTGGCCCCATGGCCCCTGGAGCGACTGGCACACTGCCCTGGCCAACGATTTCTACCTGCTGGAACGCGGCAAGGCCCCGGTGGCCTGGAGGGTGCCATGAAGACTCAAGCAGTTTGCCGGGCGCTGGTTGTGTGGACTGCTGTGTGCTTCGGCTGCTCGAGCAGCCTGGCGCAGAGCCCGGGCGGACCGGCTGCCGCCAAGCCCGCTGCCGCCTATTCCAGCGCTGTGGCCACAGAGTGGTTTCAGCTGGCGCTGCTGCTCACCCAGCAGACACCGGGCTTCAGCCCGCCTGTGGCGGCCCGTGCGTTGGCCTACATGGGTATCGCGTTCTACGAATCCATGGTGCCCGGCATGCCCCAGCACCAGAGTCTGGCGGGGCAACTCAACGAACTGAGCAGCCTGCCCTGGGCCCAGCCCGATGAACCCCTGCACTGGCCGACGGTGGCCAATGCCGCCCTGGCCACCATGGCACGCATGATGTACCCCACGGCGACGGCGGAGAACAAAGGCCGCATCGATTTGCTCGAGCGCAGTCTGCCGCTCAAGTATGGGCAGGACTTCGATCCGGCCACAGTGTCGGCAGAAACCAGCAACCGTTCCGAGACCTTTGGCAAGCTGATGGCGATGGCCGTGTTCACCTGGGCCCGCACGGATGGCGGCCACCAGGCCTGGGGTCCGCTGCGCCGCAACCAGCAGAACTACGTGCCACCCAGCGGAGCAGGCAAGTGGGCGGCCACACCACCTGCGTTTGGCCCCGCCTTGCTGCCGTGGTGGGGTGAGGTCAGGCCGTTTGCCCTGAAGCCCATGGCCATCTCGGCCGGGGCGGAATGCGCTGCACCGCCCCCGCCCCCTTATTCTGAAGACGGCGGCTCGGCTTTCTACAAAGACGCCCAGGAGGTCCACCGCGTCAGCCAGCAGGCCACCCAGGAGCAGCGCCAGTTCGCCCTGTACTGGGCCGATGACCCGGGCAAGACGCCCACGCCCGCCGGACATTGGGCCTTCATTGCCAATGACTTGCTCAAGACCCGCAAGGGCAGCCTGGCAGAGGCCGCAGAACTGATGGCGCGACTCAACATCGCCATGGCCGACGCCTTCATTGCCGCCTGGCACACCAAATACACCCTCAATGTGCTGCGCCCGGTCACCTATGTGCAGCTGGCCATCGACAGCAACTGGGTGCCAGGCCTGATGCACACACCGCCGTTCCCGGAATATCCCTCTGGCCATTCGGTGCAGTCTGCCGCCGCCGCCGCCGTGCTGGCACAGGCTTTCGGTGCCGACACCGCTTTCACCGACAACACGCACAACGACCGAGGCTGGGGTCCCAGGAGCTTCCGGAGTTTTGCGGCTGCTGCCGAGGAGGCGGCCCTGTCCCGCCTGTATGCCGGCATCCATTACCGTTTTGGCGTGATGGGCGGGCAGGTGCAGGGCCGCTGCGTGGCGAGCAAGGCCCTGGCCCTCAAGCTCAAGCGCTGACCGCCCCGCGCTTGAGACCCTCTGCGCGAGGGTTAGTCCCTATGACTGCCCGTGTCGGGGAATTGATAATTAGTACATCGCTCGAATTATTGGAGCCGACTCCAGAGAAGACGAGGCGATAACCATCGAACCCAACTGCCTGTCACAGGCATCACAACGGAGACGACCATGAAGATGAAACATACCCTGACCGCCTTGGCCTTCAGCCTGGCCGCCGCCAGCTCGTTTGCCCAACTGACCGTTGGCGTGAGCTACGACGCCTTCCAGGAAGAGCGCTGGAAGACCGATGAGGCCGCCATCAAGGCCGAGTTGGCGAAATCTGGCGCCAAATACATCATGTCCGACGCCGGCGCCTCTGCCGAGAAGCAGCTGGCTGACATCGACGGCCTCATCGCCAAGGGCGCCAAAGTGCTGATCATCCTGGCCAAGGACAAAGACGCCATCCTGCCTGCCATCAACAAAGCGGCCCAGCAGAAGATTCCCGTCATCGCCTATGACCGCCTGTTCGAGGCGCCTGGCACCACCTACATCACCTTCGACAACAAGGAAGTGGGCCGCATGACCGCACGGGCCATCCTGGCCGTGAAGCCGAAGGGCAACTACGCCATCATCAAGGGGGACCCGGGTGACAACAACGCCGGCTTCCTGCGCGAAGGCCAGGGCGAGGTGCTGGCAGACGCCATCAAGAAGGGTGACGTGAAGATCGTCGGTGAAGAGTTCTCGGCCGGCTGGAAGCCTGAAAGCGCCCAGAAGAACATGGAGCAGATCCTGACCAAAAACGCCAACAAGGTCGACGCTGTGGTGGCACAGAACGACGGCATGGCAGGTGGTGTGGTGGCCGCGTTGACCGCCAAGGGCCTCAAGGGCATCCCTGTGTCCGGCCAGGATGGCGACCATGCCGCCCTGAACCGCGTGGCCTTGGGCACGCAGACCGTATCGGTCTGGAAAAACTCTGCCGACCTGGGTACCGCTGCCGCCAAGGCCGCCGTTGAACTCGGTGCTGGCAAACCCGTGACCGGCGCGGCTGACTGGGCCGGCGGCCCCAAGAAGATGACCCTGAAGTCGATCTTCCTCAAGCCGATCCCCGTGACCAAGGACAACCTCGATGTGGTCCTGAAGGCCGGCTACATCAAGAAAGACGTGCTGTGCAAGGGCGTGGACGGCAGCAAAGTGGCTGCCTGCAAATAACGTCTGAACAGACGTCTTGACAGTGAGATGCCGCGGGCCCAGGCCCGCGGTGTCGTTTGTGGCCCAGGGATTTGCTATGAATGGTTTGTTGTTGTCGCTCAGGCGCGC
>JBDKJB010000196.1:0-4635 GCA_039796835.1 Pseudomonadota bacterium
CGGCGGCGCAGGCCGGCTATTGTTGGAAGGCGCGGGTCGTCCCAGCCCTGCACGTGGCGTTCGTCCACCAGTTGCTTGAGCTTGCGCTTGCTGGTCACCACGTAGCTCAGGTTGAGTCGGGCGAATTCGTATTGCCGCGGGTGGGGCTGGGCCAGCAGGCCGCCTTCGCACAGGCGGTCCAGCAGCCAGTCGTAAAACGGCCGCTGGTCTTCGAATTCGAGCGTGCAGATGCTGTGGGTGATCTGCTCCAGCGCGTCCTCGATCGGGTGGGCAAAGGTGTACATCGGGTAGATGCACCAGGTGTCGCCTGTGTTGTGGTGGGTGGCGCGGCGGATGCGGTAGATGGCCGGGTCGCGCAGGTTGATGTTGGGGCTGGCGAGGTCGATCTTGGCCCGCAGCACCATCGCGCCATCGGGGTGCAGGCCGTCGCGCATTTCGCGCAAGCGTTGCAGGTTCTCTGCCGGGCTGCGGCTGCGAAAGGGGCTGGCCACACCCGGGCGGTTGAAGTCGCCGCGGTTGACGCGCATCTCTTCGGCGCTTTGTTCGTCCACGTAGGCATGGCCGGCTTCGATCAGGCATTCGGCCGCGCGATACATGAAGTCGAAGTAGTCGCTGGCCTGGTAGGGCGCGGCGCTGCCGGGCGCCTGGCCGATCTGCGCCCAGTCAAAGCCGAGCCAGCGCACCGAATCCTTGATCGACTCGACGTATTCGGTGTCTTCCTTCTCGGGGTTGGTGTCGTCAAAGCGCAGGTGGCAGACGCCGCCGTACTCGCGCGCCAGGCCGAAGTTCAGGCAGATGCTCTTGGCGTGGCCGATGTGCAGGTAGCCATTGGGCTCGGGTGGAAAGCGGGTGCGGATCCGGGCCGGGTCGGGTTGGCCGGCGGCCTGATGGGCTGCATCGCCGGGACTGCCGGCCCAGGTGCGACTGGCGTAGTTGCCTTTTTCAAGGTCGGCTTCGATGATCTGGCGCAAGAAATGGCTGGGCTTGGGGGCAGGGGAACTCATGCACCAATTTTAGGCGGGGGGTGGCTCGGTAACGTTTGGCAACGTTGTTCACACATGAGATGTCAGAGCCACAGGCCGCAGGTGCGTTGTCAGGGTGTGAAAACACATCTGCTGAAGGAGCACATCATGACTTTCAAACGCATTCTGTCCGGGCTGGCCGCCACAGCGGCTTTGGGTGTGGGCCTGGGTGCCGCTGGCAGCGCACAGGCCACTCCGCTGGTCTGGAGTGTGGGTCTGTCGCAACCCGGGGTGGCCGTGACCATTGGCAATGCGCCTGTGGTGCCGGTGGCTTATTTCCCGGTGTACACGCCAGTTCCGGTGCATGCCCCCGTTCAGGTGGTGTACCCGCACCCGCATGTCGCCGGCGGACATGGCCAGCATCGCGGATGGCACCATGGCCACCATCGGGGCCACGGGCATGGCCATCCGGGCCGTGGGCACGATCACTGACCGAAGCGTTTGGCGCTGGCCAGATAGGCTTCTTCGGCGGGGGTGTTGCTTCGGCCGAGTACGGTATTGCGGTGTGGAAAGCGGCCAAACTGGGCAACGATGGCTCGGTGTTCGGCGGCTGATTCCAAAAAACCCTGCAGCCGGGGTTTCACTGGGTCTGGCGCCCGCGCGTGAAGGGCCTGGAACTGAGCCACGCACTGGTCTTGCAGGGCCAGGTCTTCGTGATGTTCCAGCGGCAGGTTCATGAACACCTGTCCAGCCAGCGGCAGCCCAAGGTGTTCGTCTGAAGAAAGGGTTTGCACCGTCAGGCGCAGGGCCCGAGCATCCCCGGCAAAGGCCTGGGGCTGGCCTCGGTACACGTTGCGTGTGAACTGGTCCAGCAGAATGACCAAGGCCAGCCGGGAGCGCGGGTCGGCCTCCCACTCCTGCAAGTCACCCGCCACGGCGCGACGAACCCAGGAGCCGAACAGGTCGGTGATGGTGCCGTCCAGCTGCTTGCCGCCACCAAACCACAGGGCGCTGCGGTCAGCTGACGGCCAATCCAATTGCAGGCCGTCGCCCAGCCAGAAGCTAAGTACGGTTTCAGCGCCGGCAGACATTGAAGTTGAACGCAGCGTTGGACAAGGTCGGGTCGCGGTCCAGCACGATGGGAGGGGTGCTGAGCTTGACAGGTGCCAGCGATTGGCCGGGGGCGGCAAAGGCCGATTCACCGGCGTCCACCTGCAGGGACTGGCCGGCCTGCGCCACCACCACCTTGCCTTCGCGCACCATCAGGAAGAAGCCGTTGTTGTCTGCGGGGGCTGTGGCGGTGCCGAAATCGCGCTCAAGGTTGACCGGGACGGTTTCGGGCGCCGGTGTGTCGAGCGTTCCCAGCGCACCCGGCACCGCAGGCAGCCCGCGAGCGCTCCCCTGTGCTCCAGGCACCACGCCAGCCTGGCCGGCCGGGATCGACACCTCGCGGCCGTCTGCGCCAGCCAGGGTAATCTCACCCGAGCGGGTGGCAGCAAACAGTGAGTTGTCGCAGCTCAGGCCGTTCAGCTCGGCCGCGGGCGGATTGTCTGCAGAATCGGCGCGGCCGCAGGCCAGTTCAAACACGGTCCCCCGGATGCCCACCGTTGCAGTGGCGGTCTGGAATCGCACCTGCGACGGGGCTGATTTGGCAATCAGGCCGGTGGCTACGCGCAGACCACCGCTGAACAGCCTGAACAGCATGGAACTCTGCGCCGGGCGGTCAGGAAGGTAGTTGTACTGCGCGAGGGCGAGCTGGGTACCGCTGTTGAGCGTGAGCCGTGTGTCGTCGCGAAACGCCAGCACGGCGTAACCGCCCTGGGTGGTGGTGACTTTGTCGGCAGCGTAAAGCGGCGCGCCCTGTGCCAGTTCGGTGGTGCTGCCGCTGCGTTCCACCGACACAGCGCCACGTGCCTGCATCAGGCGGGCCACCACTGGAGCACTGCTGTTGGGGCGGGCCCCGCTGTTCTGAGCGACGGTCACGCAATCCCCATCACAGACGCGAGCCGTGTAGTCCGTGCCACGGATGCCGATCGTCACAGTGTTGATCTGCAGGCGATAGGCATCGATATTGCCGCGTTTGCCGATGGCTCCCGTGATAGCACGCAGCCCGCCCTTGAGCAGGCTGAGCACCAGGCCGTCCGACTGGGGGGCTTCGGCGTCGTAGGCATAAGACTGGACAGACAGGCGTGAATCGGGTCGCAAGGCGGTTTCGCCGCCATCGGTGAAGCGCAGGCGCACGGTGCTGTTGCGAGTGGTCGATACGACATCCCCCACATTGAGGGCAGATCCTCGTGCCAGCACGCGCTGTTGACCGTCGGCACGGGTCACATAAGCCGTGCCATCCACATTGGTGGCGTTGGCGGCCACCGAGGGGGCGGGCGTCTGAGCCAGGGCTGCTTGCAGGAGAGAGCACAGCGTTGCGGCCACCAGGCAGGCGCGGACAGGGGGGCAAAGCAAGCGGGTCATGGGCAAACCTCCACATCGGGTTGATCTTTTGCGGGTGTGGGTTCAGGCTTGAGTTGGACAGCAGCATCCACCGCAGTGTCCAGGCGATCTTCGATCACCAGGACCGGGTTGGTCTGCAGGGTCTGGGTCAGTGCGGCTGTGGCTGCAGCGGTGCTGCCCTGGACCAGCTTCAGCCAACCCGCGCTGGCCACCACGCTCAGGCCAGACAGCGTGTTGAGGTTGACGGTGTTGAAGTCTCCGACCCTGGAGGCGAAGTTGAGGAAGGTGTACTCGGAGCCAGTGGTTGGGACATAGCCGTTATAGCTGGTCACATTGAGCGTTCCGGCCAGGTTGGCTGCACCCTGCACATTGATCCAGTCGTACTGAGTGCCTTGCGTCAAGCCGCCGAGCTCCACGTTGAGCACGCTGCTGGTGTTCATCACGAGGTTGCCGGTGACGGTGATGGCGCCCGGTGAGAAGCCCGGTGCCAGGGTGGCGGTACCCACCACCAGGTCGCCGGTGATCGTGCCTGTACCGGTGATCATGCCGTTGCTGATACTCACGTTTCCGTTGACGCCACCCCCGTTGAGCTGCAAGGTGCCGCCGTTGGTTTGGGTGAGTCCACCGCTGAATACCGTCGAGCTGCCGCTGTTTGCTACAAGGGTGCCGCTGTTGGTCACCGCTTGCCCGAACGTGAGACCTGTCCCCAGATTGATCGTGCCCTGGTTGTCGATGGCATTGGTGATGGTCGTGCCAGCCAGGCTCAGGGTGCCCGTGTTGGTCAGCGCGCCGGTGTTGGTCCAGGCCACGGTGTTGGTGGACGGCAGGCTGAGGCTGCCGCCGTTCATCGACAAAGCCCCGTTGCCCCCAAAAGCGCCACCGGACAGGCTGAAGTTTCCTGCCACCGACATCGGTCCGTTGTTGGTGAGCGTTCCTCCCTCGAGGTTGAGGTCAACCCCAGCCGGCAACGTGGTGGTGCCGTTGAGAGACAGGCTGCCTGATCGGAGGGTGAGCGATCCATTGGGCAGAACAAGGTTGCTGAAGCTGAAATTCAGGCCATCGATCACGCGGTCGCCAGTACCCGAGAAATTGAAGGTGGAGCCGTTGGCGAAGTTGAGGCTGCCCGCTCCGCCGATGGTGCCGTCAATCCAGCTGAACACGCCAGCGGGGTTGGTCATGTCGAGACTCGCTCCCGCGGGAATCGACAGCACGCCGCCGGCCTGCT
>JBDKJB010000197.1:0-4623 GCA_039796835.1 Pseudomonadota bacterium
AGGTGAGACGGTGCTGGGGCAAAGCTTCCAGACCTTCCCCGGCGGCAAGGGCGCCAACCAGGCCATCGCCTGCGCCCGATCGGGCGGCGTGCCCACGGCCATGCTGCTGGCGCTGGGCCATGACAGCTTCGCCCAGCCCCTGGAAGACTCCCTGAGCGCTGCGGGCGTGCAGATGCACATCCGCCGCTCCACCGAACCGACGGGCACGGCCTTCATCTGTGTCGATGACGCCGGTGAGAACGCCATCACCGTCGCGCCCGGGGCCAACGGCACGCTCGGCGCCTCTGATCTGCCGGCGCTGGACGGCGTGTCGCACCTGGTGATGCAGCTTGAAATCCCCGTGGGCACGGTCACCGCTTACGCCCAGGCGGCCCGCGCCCGGCGTGTGCAGGTGGTGCTCAACGCCGCCCCGGCCCAGGCCTTGCCTGCCGATCTGCTCGACCATGTAGATGTGCTGATCGTCAACGAAGGCGAGCTGGCCACCGTGAGCGGCCAGGCGGTGGACGCCCAGGACGCGGCCAGCATCGATGCAGCCCTGGCCCGCCTGGGGGTGCCCCAGGTCATCGTCACCCTGGGCGGTGCAGGTGCGGTGGCCCGCTGGGACGGCCGCACCGTGCGGCAGGGCGCCTACGCCATCGATCCCGTGGACACCACCGCCGCGGGCGACAGCTTTGTCGGTGCATTTGTGGCCGCCATCGCACAGGGCATCAGCATCCGCACCGCACTGCAGCAAGCCAATGCCGCCGGCGCCCTGGCCTGCCTGAAAGCAGGGGCCCAGAGCAGCATCCCCACGCGCGCCGACGTCCTGGCCTTTGCATCCCGATGAGCGCCGAACACCTGGTCATCTATGACACTGACCCCGGCGTGGACGACGCCATGGCGCTGTATTACGCCCTGGCCCACCCGGACATCGAGCTCCTGGGCATCACCACCACCTTTGGCAACGTGACCGTCGCACAGGCTGCGCAGAACGCCCTCTACGTGGCCGAGATCACCGGCCACAGCCACATCCCGGTCACACTGGGGGCTGCTACGCCCCTGGCCAAGCCCGGTGAACAACCTCCGGCGCACATCCACGGCGCCGATGGTCTGGGCAACCTGCCCGCCCGCCCGCCCGTGAGCACCCGACTGGACCCGCGCAGCAGCGCACAGTTCATCGTGGACAGCTGCCGGGCCCGGCCCGGTGAGGTCACCCTGGTGCCTGTGGGGCCGCTGGGCAATCTGGCTGCTGCATTGGCCATCGAACCCAAGCTTCCCCAACTGGTCAAGCGGGTGGTGCTGATGGGGGGCGCCGCCATCGAGCCCGGCAATGTCTCCCCCGTGGCCGAAGCCAACATCTGGAACGACCCGCACGCTGCGGATCGGGTGTTCAACGCTGGCTGGCCGGTCACCATGGTTGGGCTGGATGTGACGCATCGCGTCATCGTGCCCTATGCGCTGATGCAGAAGATCGCTGCGCTGCACCAGCACCCGGCCACCGATGTGCTGCTGCATGCCGTGGGGTTCTACGCCAACTTCTACAGCGCCCTGTACCCTGAAGTGGCCAAGGTCCATGGCTGCCTGGGGCACGACGTGTTGGCCTTCATCTGCCTGACCCAGCCCGAGCTGTTCCAGACGCAGCGCGGCCGCCTGCGCGTGGCCACCGAAGGCATCGCCCAGGGTCAGACCATGTTTGACCGGCGCGGCATTGCCTGGGGCCAGCCGGGCTGGGAGGCCTCGCGCCCCGAGGTCGAGGTCTGCCTGCAGGTGGACGCCGCTGCCGCGATGGCGGATTTCGAACGCATCCTGTGCCGCCCATGGTTGAAATAAATAGAATTTCAAAATTCATTGAATATTTTCAGGATTTTCCCGATATTCAGTTGATCTAAATTGTTATTGAATTCATAGTGAAAACGGTGGTTTGATATGCAATTGAATGTCGTTGATTACCATGACACAGACGCTCCCCGGGCCTTCTGCCAGTCGCTGCGCGACACCGGCTTTGGCGTCCTGAAGAACCACCCGCTGCAGCAAAGCCTGGTCGAAGGCATCTACGCCGAGTGGCTGGCGTTCTTCCACACCCAGGCCAAGCACCAGTACCCGCAGGACCCGCAGACGCTGGACGGCTACTTTTCGCCCGCCGTGTCCGAGACCGCCAAAGGCCATGACAAGAAGGACCTCAAGGAGTTCTTCCACATCTACCCCTGGGGCCGTTACCCGGCCGAGGTGAGCGACGCCGCCCGCCGCTACTACGCCGACGCCAGCGCCCTGGCGCAAACCCTGCTGGGCTGGGTGGAGGACTTCTCGCCGCCGGAGGTCAAAGCCCGCTACAGCATGCCGCTGCCGCAGATGATCGCGGGCTGCGAGCAGACCCTGCTGCGCATCCTCCATTACCCGCCGCTGCGGGGCGACGAGCCCCCGGGCGCCGTGCGGGCCGCCGCGCACGGTGACATCAATCTGCTGACCATCCTGCCTGCCGCCACCGAGCCGGGCCTGCAGGTGATGGGCAAGGACGGCCAGTGGATCGACGCACCGTTCGACTTCGGCCTGCTGATCGTCAACATCGGCGACATGCTCGAAGAGGCCAGCGGACGCTACTACCCCAGCACCGTGCACCGGGTGCTCAACCCCAGTGGCGATGCGGCACGCAAAAGCCGCATCTCCATGCCCCTGTTTTTGCACCCCAACCGCGACGTGGTGCTCTCCGAGCGCTACACCGTGGGCAGCTACTTTGCCGAGCGCATGCGGGAGCTGCGCGGATCCGCACCCGCCATGATGGGTGGCACGGGCAAGGCTTGAACCCTTTCTGCGCCCTTGCCGCTGCGGCCCTGGCAGCCTGCGCGGCCACTGCCGCCCACGCCCAGTACAAACCGCCCTTTGACGACGACACCTGGACCGGCGTGCAGCTGCTGGTCGACAACGACCTCTTCGTGCCCGGCAAGACCGACCGCTGGTACACCCACGGCATGCGCCTGTCCTGGAACTACGACCGCCCGCCCAAGACCCTGCTGGCGCGCTCCTTCATGACCCTGCTGAGCGACTGGGCCGGCCTGGCCGGCCGCGACGTACCGCTGACCTATTCCATCGGCCAGTCGATGTACTCGCCGCGCGACATCAGCAACCCCGCGCCGCAGCCGCAGGACCGTCCCTGGGCCGGGTTCAGCTATTTCTCGATTTCGGCGCAGAACGAGTCGGCCCCCCATTTCAGCGCCGCCGAGATCAAGCTCGGACTCACTGGCCCCGGTTCGGGGGCCGAAACCGTGCAAACCCAATGGCACCGGCTCATCGGCTCCCCGCACCCGGCCGGCTGGGCCCAGCAGACCCTGGCCCGGCCCATCGTGCAGGCCACCTGGGCGTCGGTCACCCGCCACCCGAACTTCTGGCGTGACCGCCTGGCCTGGCAGAACGGCTGGGGGGCCGCCATCGGCAATGCGCGCGTCTATGGCAACCTGAACCTGAGCCTGCTGATGGGCGACCTGCGACACACTGCTGGTGATGCCCCGATCCTGATCCCCAACGAAGGGGATTTTGTGGCGCATGACTTTCGCAAGCGCCCGGTGTATGAGAAACCCTTCGGCTACCTGTCGGTCACCGCAAACGCCGTGGCCTACAACTACTTCATTGAAGGGCCGGTGCCCTATGTGAATGACGTCCGCGCCCTGCCCCTGCATGCCACGGCGCAGCTCGGTGTGTCTCTGCCCGTGGGGCGCTGGGCCAACCTCGGCCGGTCCCTGCGCGCCACCTATGCCTTCAATGTGCGCACCTCCGAGCACCAGACGATCAGCACCGGGCAGCCCGGCGGCGTGCAGCGCTGGGGCAGCTTTGCGCTGGTGTTCAATCTGGATTGACTTCGGCTTCGTGGGTCTTCAAGCCCGCCGAATGGCCCCAGGCCGCTGACTCCGTGTCCTTCTGCGGAAGCTGGAACTCTGAGAGTAGCCAAGGCTCCGCGCCGCATTCATCCGTTTACCTGCGTCATCGGCCTGGGGCCATTCGCCGTGCAACAGCTGCTCTTGACCTTTCAATTTCGGTAGCTACAATAAACCTGTGCGTTTCATATTTGACTCACGCAAAGACAAGCTCAACTTGGCCAAGCACGGCTTATCGCTCTCCTTTGCTGAAAAACTTGCCTGGGATGAAGCGTATATCAGCCTGCGCCTTGCCGAACGACGGGAAGTGAAGAAATATGTCGAAAGTACCCAGTAAGCGAGTCATCCTGATGCCGTCCATCAAGGACAACGCGAGAATCGTTGCTGCTGCCAAAGCAGACCCCGATGCGAAACCCATGACGAAGGCGCAGCTGGATGCACTGGTGCCCATTCGCGCCGTGCGCGGCAGGCCGAAGGCCGAGAATAAAAAACTGTTGCTCTCAGTGCGCTATAGCGTCGAGGTCGTGGAATATTTTCGCTCCACCGGCGAGGGCTGGCAGGCGCGTATGGACAGTGTGCTCCGTCAGTATGTGAGCAAGCATCTGCCCCGCAGCAATGCGACATGACAAGCTGCACGTCACAGACGCGCAACCAAGACCGTGGAGCCTGACCAATGCCCGACGAATGGCCCCAGGCCGCTGACTCCGTGTCCTTCTGCGGAAGCTGGAGCTCTGAGAATAGCCAAGGCTCCGCGCCGCATTCATCCTTTTACCTGCGT
>JBDKJB010000198.1:0-4617 GCA_039796835.1 Pseudomonadota bacterium
TCGCGCGCGGCAACTACGTCTGGCCCACGGTGTTCGCTGACGTGGACAACCGCATGCGCATCGCACAGGAAGAAATCTTCGGCCCCGTGGCCTGCCTGATCCCGTTCCGCGACGAAGCCCATGCCATCGAGCTGGCCAACGATATCCAGTACGGTCTGTCCAGCTATGTGTGGACCGAAAACCTGGGCCGCGCGCACCGCGTGGCTGCGGCCGTGGAGGCCGGCATGTGCTTTGTGAACAGCCAGAATGTGCGTGACCTGCGCCAGCCTTTCGGCGGCACCAAGGCCAGCGGTACCGGCCGCGAAGGTGGTACCTGGAGTTATGAGGTGTTCTGCGAGCCGAAAAACGTGGCCGTGAGCCTGGGTAGCCACCACATTCCACATTGGGGGACACCATGAACAGTTCCATCAACTCAGTGCAATTTCTCTACCCCATTGCCGCCATGGCGCTGCTGGTGGCCGTTGTCACCGTGCGGATGCTCATGGAGCGCATCGGCGAGATGAAGGCGCGGCGGATTCACCCGCAAAAATTTGCCAGCAGCACACAGCTGAGTGCGGCGCTGGAGCACACCCGGGGAGCCGACAACTACAAGAATCTGTTCGAAATGCCCGTCCTGTTTTACGTCCTGTGCCTGGTACTGTTCACCCTGCAGTCCACCAGCACTTGGCTTCTGGCTGGTGCGTGGCTGTATGTGGCGCTGCGGTATCTGCACAGCTACATCCACCTGGGTTACAACAAGGTCATGCACCGGTTCAAAGTGTTTGGACTGAGCGTCGTGGTGCTAAGCGCTTTGTGGCTCGGGTTGACAGTCCAACTGTTGATGCGGAGCTGACCCATGGGCACACTAGCGCTGGCGGCCAAGATCACGCATGTGCCGTCGATGTACCTGAGCGAGCTCGACGGTCCGCGCAAGGGCACACGCCAGGACGCCATCGACGGCCACATCGACATCGGCCGGCGCTGCCGCGCGATGGGGGTGGACACCATCGTTGTGTTTGACACCCACTGGCTCGTGAACGCCAACTACCACATCAACTGCGCGCCGCACTTCCAGGGCCTGTACACCAGCAACGAGTTGCCGCACTTCATCGCCAACATGGGCTTCGAATTTCCGGGTAACCCGGCACTGGGGCAACTGCTGGCAAAAACCTGCAACCGCCTGGAGGTGGAGACCTTGGCGCACGACGCCACCACGCTCAACCCGGAATACGGCACCCTGGTGCCCATGCGCTACATGAACGCCGACCAGCATTTCAAGGTGGTCAGCGTGTCGGCGCTGTGCATGGCGCACTACCTGAACGACAGCGCGCGCCTGGGCTGGGCGATCCGTCGCGCCATCGAAGACGAGTACGACGGCACCGTGGCACTGTTCGCCAGCGGCTCGCTGTCGCACCGCTTCGCGCAGAATGGCCTGGCGCCGGAGTATGCCTTCAAGATCTGGAGCCCCTTCTTGGAGCACCTCGACACTGAAGTCGTGCGCATGTGGCAGCGTGGCCAGTGGGCCGAGTTCTGCGCCATGCTGCCCGAGTACGCCAGCAAAGGGCATGGCGAAGGTTTCATGCACGACACGGCCATGCTGCTGGGCGCCCTGGGCTGGTCCGCTTATGACGGTCAGGCGGAAGTCATCACACCCTACTTTGGCGCCTCGGGCACTGGGCAGATCAATGCCGTCTTCCCCGTAACGCCACAGGACGGATCTGCGATCCCCAAAGCGCAGGCCTCATCGGCTGACGGATACACCGCCATTGCCACCCGGCTTTGAACCTTTCCCAACCCCCACGCCATGCCCCATTGCGTCATCCTCTACACCCCCAACCTCGAAGCGAAGACTGACTTTTCGGCCCTGTGCCGCAAGCTGGCCGACGCGATGCTGGGCATCCTCGACGAACAGGGCAAGCAGGTATTCCCCAGTGGCGGCACAAGGGTGTTTGCCGTGCCCGCCGCGCATTACGCGGTGAGTGACGGTGGCGTCGCCGGCCGCGCACAAGCCGCAAAAAAGGGGTGGTCGGAAGCCGCCGCCACTGACTACGGCTTTGTCTATGTCAACATCCGCATGGCGGCCGGGCGCAGCGAGGCCACCCACAAGACAGCCGGCGACACGCTGTCGGCCGTGGTCAGGGCGCATTTCGATCTTTTGCTGCAAAGCGTGCCTGTGGGCATCACGGTGCAGATCGACGAAAGCGCAGGCCAGGTGTATGACGCCAAAATCAGCAGCCTGCATCCTCTTTTTCAGTGACATTCCCAACGACTTCAACGAGCGAGCGCCCCCATGCAAACCCCCAAAAACGCTTTCAAAGCCGCCTTGCAAGCCAGACAGGCGCAGGTTGGCCTGTGGCTCGGCCTGGCTGACTGCTATTCCACCGAGATCTGCGCCGGCGCGGGCTTCGACTGGCTGCTGGTCGATGCCGAGCACGCTCCGGCCGAGCCGCGCGCCCTGCTGGGCCAGCTGCAGGCCATCGGCCAGTACCCGGCCACCCACCCGGTCGGGCGCATCCCGCAGAGCAAGGGCGCCATCGCCGAGATGCTGGTCAAGCAGTTCCTCGACCTGGGCTTCACCAGCCTGCTGATCCCGATGGTCGACACCCCAGAGCAGGCGCAGACCCTCGTGCGCGCCAGCCGCTTTCCGCAGAACGACGACGTGGGCCACCCGCTGCGTGGCGTGCGCGGCATGGCCAATGCCCGCTCCAACCGCTTTGGCCGGGTGACGGACTATGCCAAGGTGGTCAACAAGGAAATTTGTCTCTTGATGCAGGCGGAGTCGCAGGAGGCCCTGGACAACATCGAAGCCATTGCCGCCATCGACGGCGTGGACGGCATCTTCATCGGGCCGGCGGACCTGTCCGCCTCGCTCGGTCACGTGCTCGACCCCACCCACCCCGATGTGGCCAAAGCGATCGACGGGGCCATCCGCCGCATCACCGCCTGCGGCAAAGCGGCCGGCATCCTGACGCCCGACGAAGCCCTGGCCCGCCATTACCTCGACCTCGGAGCGACCTTCGTTGCCGTGGGGCTGGACACCAATCTGCTGACGCGCCACACCAGCGCCCTGGCGGCCAAGTTCAAAGGCGCTGCCGTTGCGGCCGCTCCGACCGGCAAGGTGTATTGAGGCATGAACGCGCAGCTCCAGGCGGAACATCAGGCCCTGCAAAATCTGTATGCCCATGCGATGAACCCCGGGTTCCATCCGGACGAATGGGCGGCACGGCTGCAACTGGCGGCCTGTTACCGCATCTTTGCCATGCTGGGTTGGGCCGAGGCCATCTACAACCACATCACGGTGCGCCTGCCCGCCAGCGTGACGGGGGCGCAGAAACACTTTCTCATCAACCCCTTTGGCCTGCACTACAGCGAGGTGACCGCCAGCAACCTGGTGAAGATCGACCTGGCGGGCCACAAGGTGGGGGAGAGCGTCGGCAACCCTTATGGGGTGAACCCGGCCGGCTTCACGGTGCACAGCGCCATCCACCATGCGCTGGCCGACGCCCATTGCATCATGCACACCCACACCAACACGGGCAGCGCCGTGGCGTGCAGCAGGAAAGGCCTGCAGATGATGAATTTCTACAGCGCTCAGCTGCACAACATGGTGGCTTACCACGACTTTGAAGGCATCACCATCCACGCGGCTGAAGGCCCCCGCCTGCTGCAGAACATCGGTGACAAAAAAGCCGTCATCCTGCGCAACCATGGCTTGCTCACCTGGGCGCCTACGCTGCCCCACGCCTTTGTGATCCTCTGGACCTTGCAGCGCGCCTGTGACGTGCAAGTGGCCACGCTGGGCAGTTTGAGCCGTGACGATGAGGCCATCCCCGTGAGTGAGGACGTTGCCACCCGATGCACGCGGGACGCTTTGCAGTACCCCGACAAAGGTGGCGGCAACGATGTGTTTAATGCGTTTGTCCGCCTGGTGAACCGGCTGGGCACCGACTATCAAAGGTAGCTTGCAGATGAGCGCATCAGACCCAGCGGTTCGAAAAATCGCTGTCGTTGGCCTGGGGGCCATCGGCGGCTGGATCGCCGCGGCCCTGCACCGTGCCGGAGCCGAAGTGAGCGCATTGGCGCGCGGCACAACCCTGCAGGCGTTGCAGACCACCGGATTGACTGTGCACCAGGACGGGCAGACCGGGGTCTATCGTCTGCAGGCCAGCGACAGTGCCGCCGAACTGGGGCCGCAGGACGTGGTGGTGCTGGCGGTCAAGGCCCCGGCGCTGCGGCAGGTGGCGGGCCAGGTCGCGCCCCTGCTCAAGCCCGGCACGCTCGTCCTCACTGCCATGAACGGGGTGCCTTGGTGGTTCCTGCAAGGCTTCGGCGGGGCCTGTGCAGGCCAGGCGCTGCACTCTGTGGATGCAGACGGGCAGATCGCTGCCGCGTTTGCCGCGCAGCCCCTCGCCGGTGGCGTGGTGCACTGCAGCGCCACCACGGAGGCCCCGGCGGTGGTGCGGCATCATTTCGGCAACGGCCTGATCCTGGGGAGTCCGTCGGGGCAGCCCTCTGCGGGTCTGGACGCCGTGGTGGCCCTGCTGCAGCGCGGTGGCATTCAGGCCAGCCTGTCGACGCAGATCCAGAAGGACGTGTGGTTCAAGCTCTGGGGCAATATGTCGGTCAACCCGGTGAGCG
>JBDKJB010000199.1:0-4615 GCA_039796835.1 Pseudomonadota bacterium
CGGCAGCGCGCAGCAGATCTTGACGTTCAAATCCTCTTCGGCGATCACCTGGTGGATGAAGTCATAGGCGCGACGCGTGCCGAACACCGCGTAGGTGGTGGCAAACGGTACCAGTCCCACCTTGGCCATGCCACCGGCGGCGGCCATCAGCAACTGTTCGGCCATGCCCATCTGGAAGTAGCGCTCGGGGAAAGCCTGACCGAAGAGGTGCAGGTCGGTGTACTTGCCGAGGTCGGCGGTCATGCCCACGATCTCGGGATGGCTGGCGGCGTAGTCGACCAAGGCTTTGCCAAAGGGGGCGGCCTTGACGCGCTGCCCTTCGGCAGCGATCGAGGCAATCATCGCCGAGGTGGTCAAGCGTGGCTTTTTGTCGTTGACGGCATTCATGGTCGGCTCCTTCAGGGGCGGTTGGCGTCCAGCACGGCCAAGGCTTGCTGCCACTCCGGAGGATCGACGCGGATGAAATGGTTCTTGTCGCGGGTTTCGAGGAAGGGCACGCCCTTGCCCATCAGGGTGTCGCAGAGGATGACACGCGGCTTGCGGTCGGGCAACTGGCGCGCGGTGTCGAAGGCCGCCAGCACGGCCGGCAGGTTGTTGCCGTCCACGCGCTGCACGTGCCAGCCAAACGAGGCCCATTTGTCGGCCAAGGGCTCGAAACCGAGTACCTGGCCCGACGGGCCGTCGGCCTGCTGGTTGTTGATGTCGACGATGCAGATGAGGTTGGAGAGGCCGTGGTGGGCGGCGCCCATGGCGGCCTCCCAGGTGGAGCCTTCATCGAGCTCACCGTCCGACATCGAGTTGTAGACAAAGGCCGGATTGCCCTGGAGTCGCAACCCCAGGGCCATGCCGACGGCGATGGGCAGGCCCTGGCCCAGCGACCCGCCCGACATCTCCATGCCCGGTGTGTAGGTGGCCATGCCCGACATGGGCAAGCGGCTGTCATCGCTGCCATAGCTGTCCAATTCAGATTCGGGAATGATGCCGGCTGCGATCAGGGCTGCGTAGAAAGCAATGGCATAGTGGCCATGCGAGAGCAGGAAGCGGTCGCGGCCTTCCCATTCCGGGTCTTCGGGTTTGAAGCGCAGAGCATGGGTGTAGGCCACGGCCAGCACGTCGGCATACCCCAGGGCCTGCCCGATGTAGCCCTGGCCTTGTACTTCACCCATGCGCAGGGCAAATCTGCGAATGCGATGCGCACATTGCGCGAGCGACAACAGCTTGTCGACAGAATCCGACATGAAACACTCCTCGATTCGAAAGATCCCGACAGCTGCCGGGGCAGTCAACATGCGTCAGCGCAATATCACTGCCGGTACATACGACACCAGCAGCAGCACGCCGAAAGCCACCAGATAGAACGGGCCCAGTTCACGCACCGTCTCACCCACCTTGACGTTGGCGATTGCGCTGGTGATAAACAGCGTGGTGCCCACTGGTGGTGTGTACAGGCCAATCGCCAGATTCACGGTCATCATGATGCCCAACTGAATCGGGTCCATGCCGATGCTGGTGGCCAAGGGGACAAAGACCGGTGTGAGCAGCAATACAGCGGCAGGCAGGTCAATGAACATGCCGCACACCAACATGAGCCCGTTCATCAGTGCAATCACCAGCCAGCCTTGGCTGATGTTGGCCTTGGCCCACTGCACGATGCCGTTGGGCATCTGGTCAAAGGTCAGCAGCCAGCCGATGGCGGCAGAGGACATGATGACGAGAATCACCACACCGGTAGAGAGGCCGGCTGACATCACGGCCTGGTGCAGACGCTGCAAGCCCAAGTCTTTGTAGATGAAGGCCGAGACGAGGCCAGCATAGAGCGTGGACAGCACAGCAACCTCGGTGGGTGTGGCGACTCCAAAGCGCAGGAACACGATGATCAGTACTGGCAGCAGCAGCGCCGGGCTGGCATAGGCAAGCTGGCTCATAAACGCCTTGCGGTCCAGCGGCTGGGTGTCGCGCGGAAAATTCCGCCGCTTGCCCACCCACCAGCATGCACCCATGAAGCCCGCGCACATGAGCAGGCCCGGCAGCACTCCCGCAACAAAGAGCGCTGCGATCGATGCGTTGGCTGTCAAGGCAAACAGGATCATCGGGATGGAAGGCGGGATCAGGATGTCGATCGTGGCTGCCGCCGCCAGGGTCGCCGCCGAAAAGGCGGGCGGGTAACCGAGGCGCTTGTGCCAGGGCACCATGAGTGACCCGATGGCTGAGGCATCTGCCACGGCTGAACCGGAGACACCACCAAAAATCGTGCTGGACAGCACACCCACCTGCGCCGGGCCGCCATGAAAGCGGCCGATCAAGCGCGTGAGCACACCGATCAGCGCTTCACCCAGCTTGCCTCCCATCATCAGGCTGCCGGTGAGCATGAAAAACGGGATGGCGATCAGCGGGAAGCTCTGCACCTGCTGCACCATGGTCTGGACGAGTATGTCCAGCGGAATTCGGCTTGATGAAGCGGCTGCGGCCAATGCAGCCATCAGCAGCCCATGGGCGATGGGCACTGCGGCCACTGCCGTCGCCAGAAAAACTGCGATGATGAGGAAGCTCACGGTAGATCAGTCTTTGTGGATAGGCATCAGTAGTGCACGTTGGGTGCCGTGACTTCGCTGTGTGCGGCAGCGGGGGTCTTGATTGCCATGAAACTGTCTTTGACGGCCAGCAACATCAGGCACAGCATGCCCAGCAAGACGCATCCGAAAGTGACCGACGTGGGGATGCCCAGAATGGGCGATTTCTCGTCGTGCACGATGGGTAGCATCCTGTATGTGGCAAACGAGAGCGTGGCATACATCGCAGCCACTGCACTCCACACCACGATGCTGAGCCAGCGTTGGGCTTGGGGCTTCAGACGGTCACGCAAAAAGGTGGTGGCGATGTGGCTGCCTTGCACGGCAGCCAACACCACTCCGGCCATGACAAGCCAGGGAAACAACATCTCGGGCACTTCATTGGCCCACTGCAAACCACTTCCGAGCGCATAACGCAGCAGGGTGTTGGCGCAGAGGATGACGAAGATCACGCTGAGGGTCACCCAGAGGATGACCTGGCAGCTCCGGGTGATGGCGGACTCCAGCTTGTGCATGGCTCACTTCGCGCGGGCGGCAGCGATCACCTTTTTGACATAGGCGCCAATCGGGCTGGCCATCCACTTGTCGTCCACGTTTGCTGTGGCCTTTTCAAAGGCAGCCTTGTTGGCGGTGTTGAACACAGCTCCCTTGGCTTTCAGGTCGGCCACCAACTTGTTGTCCGCTTCCAGGGACAGGTTGCGCTGCAGCTTGGTGGCTTCGGCGGCGGCTTCCTGCACTGCCCTTTTGTTGGTTTCCGAGAGGCCGTCCCAGGTCCGCTTGTTCATCACAAAGGGCGTCATTTCGTACTTGTGACCGGTCAACGAGATGAACTTGTTCACCTCATAAAGCTTGGCCGAATTGATGTTCATGAGCGGGTTCTCCTGGCCGTCGACCACGCCCTGCTGCAGGGCGACATACAGCTCGTTGAACTGGATCTGCTGGGCCTGGGCACCCACGGCGGTCATGATGTCCACGGTCACGGCATCGGGTGGCGTGCGCATTTTCAGGCCCTTGAGATCTTCGGGCGTGTTCAGCGGGCGCTTGCTGTTGGACATGTGGCGTATGCCGTTGTCCCAGTAGCCCAGCACCACCATGCCTTTTTCGGCGGTCTTGTCGGCCAGCTCTTTCCCAACAGGGCCGTCCAAAAGCTTCCAGGCACTGGCCAAATCAGCAAACAGGAAAGGCATGCCAAAGGCCGCGTACTCAGGCACCACGTTGGCGAAAGCCCCCTGGCTGTTGGCGGTGATATCAAGTGCCCCCGAGCGCACTGCCGTGATTTGGGCCGGATCGTTGCCAAGCTGGCCGGATGGCGAAACGGTGACTTCCACTTGCCCATTGGTCTTGGCCTTGACGATCTCGGCGAACTTCAGGGAGGCGATGTGGCGCGGATTGTCAGGTGCGGCACCGTGGCCCAGGCTCAGCTTCACGGCCTGTGCTTGCGCCAATCCAGTCACAGTCAGTGCGGCAGCAGCCACCAGGCTGCGACGCAGAATACGAAAAGTCATCATGTATGTCTCCTTGTTGAAAATAATGAGCAGGTAGGAACACGACGGCACTGGGCCGGATTGAGGTCAATGGATCAGCATGCCACCGTTCACATCCAATGTGATGCCGGTGCAATACTTGGACAGGTCGCTGGCCAGAAACACCACGCAGCCGGCCACGTCGTTGGGTTCACCGATGCGGTTGAGCGGGATACCGTCCAGAATCGTCTGGCGCTTGTTTTCAGGGATCTTGCCCTTGTTGATGTCGGTGGCGATCAGGCCGGGCGTGATGCAGTTCACGCGGATGTTGTCCTGCCCGTACTCGCGCGCCATCGCCTTGGCCAGACCCAGCATGCCGGCCTTCGCTGCAGAGTAGTGCGGGCCGCCCAGGATGCCGCCGCCGCGCTGTGCTGACACCGACGAGGTGCAGACGATGGATCCGCTTTTTTGCTTCTGCATGACAGGAACCACAGCTTGAGACGCGTACAGCATGCCACGTAGGATCACGTCCATGATGCGGTCGTAATCGGCGCCGGTGATGTCCAGGAACTTCACCGGCTG
>JBDKJB010000200.1:0-4612 GCA_039796835.1 Pseudomonadota bacterium
GCATGGCTGGCCGACAGCGGCACGAGCATCGAGTCAGCCTCACAGGCCAGGGCACGTTCGGCCCCCTTGACGTTGGGCACCAGCACGCTGGCATGCAGGCCGGGCAGCGTCCTGGCGAAAACCACGCGTTCCTCGGTATCTGCCAGTTGGGGCAAGAGACGCGTCGGCACGAAGGAACCCACCTCGATCTCGCGCTGGCCAGCGTCGTAGGCGGCACGCAGCCATTGCTTCTTGATGTCGGTGGGCAGCACGCGACTGATGCTCTGCAGGCCGTCGCGCAGACCCACTTCGCGGATGGCGACATGTTTAGGCCAGACCCTGGGGGCTGAATGGGTGGTTTGCGTCATGCGCGTTATTTTAAATTTTCCAATGAAGAACAAAACGATAATCTGGAAGCAGTCAGATTCCTAAATGGAAATTCTTGAACCCCCAGGACACCCTTCATGACTTCACCTGACCCCGCCACGCTGCGCCTGTTCGTGCTGGTCTGCGAAGAGCGCAGCATGGGCCGGGCTGCAGAGCGCGTGCACCTGGTCGCTTCGGCGGTGAGCAAGCGCCTGGCGGCGCTGGAAGAACGCATGGGTGTGCCGCTGCTGCAGCGCCGGCGCCATGGCATGGAACCGACTGCGGCGGGCCTGGCTTTGCTGGAACACGCCCGAAGCATCCTGGCCGACTGCGAGCGCCTGGACCGCGACATGGCCGCCTTTGCGCAAGGGGTACGTGGCCAGGTGCGGGTGCTGGCCACCGCCTCGGCGCTGGCCGGGTCGCTGGCGCAGGACGTGGCGGCCTTCCTGCGCGCCCCGCAGCACCATGACATCCGCATCGACCTGGAGGAACGCGTCAGCAACGAGGTGGTGCGGGGGATCCGCCAGGGCGGCGCGTCCCTGGGACTGTGCTGGGACAGCCCGTTCGGCGCCGATCTGTCGGGCCTGGCAACGCAGCCCTACCGGCAGGACCATCTGGCCGTGGTGCTGCCCCAGGGCCATCCGCTCGCCGCAGGGCATCAGGGCCAGCCCGAAGCCCTGCGCTTTGCCGACACGCTGGCGTTTGAGCATGTGGTGCTGCCCGTCAATGCGGCGGTCACGCGACTGTTACAGCGCCAGGCCGCGGCGCTGGGGCACAACCTGCGCTGGCGCGTGGTGGTCAGCAATTTTGAGTCGGCCCTGAACGTCGTGCAGGCGGGCCTGGCCATCAGCGTGCTGCCGCAGGAAATGGTGCTGCCCTACGCGCAGATCCGTCAGCTGACGGTGCGCCCTCTGCAGGAACCCTGGGCGGCCCGCCGCCTGGCCATCTGCATGCGCAACCAGGCCGACCTGCCCCCTGCGGCTACGCTGTTGCTGCAGCATCTGGTGGCGGTGGCCCGCGCGGCCTGACCGGGCTCTTACCGTAGCGGTCAGCGCGCCTTCAGCAGCGCATCGGCATAGGCCTGCCAGGCGGCGTTTTTGGGCACGGCCTGGAACACCCCTGCGGCGGCCTGGTCGGCCACCCACTGCTGTTTGGCCGCCGTGCCGGCGGTCATGAGCGGCTCGAACCCGGCCTCTTGCACGGTGCGGGCGGCTTCGCGCATTTCCTCAGCGCGACGCTTGCCGTGCTGCACCACCCGGCTGAAGAAATAGGCGCCCTGCTGGCTCCAATCGATGCTGGGGAAGGTTTCGACCAGCGTCGGCAGCACGTGGTCTTCGACTCCGTAGTGGCGGGCGGTGGCATAACTTTCGATCACCAGAGCTTCCAGGCCCTTGATCATCACGCTGCGGCACATCTTGATGGCGCTGGCCACACCCAGCTGGTCAGAGACAGGCTTGGCGTCCATGCCCCAGGCCTGCAGCTGCGGGGCCAAGGCCGCGGCCTGCGCGCCGCCCAGCAACATCGGGACACGGATGCCGTAGGGCGGCACTGAGGTCATGACCCCGGCTTCCACGTAATCAGCGCCAGCGGCCTGCACGGCGGCCGAAGCCCGCTGCTTGGTGCCGGGTGAGGCCGAATTCAGGTCGAGGAACACGGCACCGGCCTGCATGTGGCCTGCCGCATCCTGGGCCACCTGCAGGGTGTTGGACGCCGTGACCGCTGAAATGATCAGATCCACCTGTGCGCACAGGTCCTGCGCACCCGTGGCCACCCGCACGCCCATGGCTTGTGCCGTGGCCGTTTCAGCGGCGCGCGCGGCCGGGTCGGCAAATTTGAGATCCCAGGCCGCCACCGAGGCCACACCCGTCCGGCCCACCAAGCCCTGGGCGAAGGTCTTGCCCACTTCGCCAAAGCCGATGACGCCAATTCGGCAGGCTTGCTTGAAATAAATCATAAATTCAAAATATCAGCAAATATTCAACAAAATTTCCGTTGTTGGTCATATACAAAAAGCTATCAAATCAGTACTTGAAAACATCTAAAAACAGATATTTTTAAATGCCAGTTTATCTTGACACGCCGAGCAAAGCCTCCAGTTTTTCAGGTTTTTGCCGAAGCTCCAGGGCCGGTCCCTGGTGCACCACGGTGCCACGGTCCAGCACGGCGGCCACGTCGCTGATGGCCAGGATGGCCTGTGGGTGCTGTTCAACGATGATGGCTGACAGGCCCTCTTCCCGCGTGATGCGGCGAATGGCCGCCAGCAGCTCCTGCACGATGATGGGAGCCAGGCCTTCGAGGGGTTCGTCCAGCAGCAGCAGGCTGGGGTTGAGCACCAGGGCGCGGCCCACGGCCAGCATCTGCTGCTCGCCACCCGAGAGCTGTGTGCCCAGATTGCCTTTGCGCTCGGCCAGCCGGGGGAACATCTGGTACACCCGCTCGGGGTTCCAGGCGCTGGCCTGCCCCACCCGGGCTGGGCGCTCCACCGCCGTCAGGTTCTCGTGGACGGTCAGTGATTTGAAGATGTTGCGTTCCTGTGGCACCCAGCCCAGGCCCGCGGCGGCTCGCAGATGTGACGCCATCGTGTGGATGGACTGCCCGTTGAACCGGATCGACCCGCCGTGCCACTGGGTGGCCCCCACCAGGGTGTTGATGAAAGTGGTCTTGCCGGTGCCATTGCGCCCCAGCAGCGCCAGCGTCTGCCCGGCCTGCAGCGACAGGGTCACGTCGTGCAGCACCACCGCCTCCCCATAACCGGCGCTCAAGGCCTCGACCTGCAGCAGGGTGCTCATGCGTTGTGCCCCCCTTCCAGCGCGGCTTCATCGTGGCCCAGGTACACCGCCTTGACCCGCTCATCGGCGGCGATGGCTTCGGGGGTGCCATCGGTCAGCAGCCCGCCATTGACCAGCACGGTGATGCGTTTGGCAAAGCTGAAGACCAGGTCCATGTCGTGCTCGATCAGCAGCACCGACACGTCGGCAGGCAGGTTGGCCACGGTCTGCAGGAGCTCCTCGCGCTCACCCGCGGGCACTCCGGCCACCGGCTCGTCCAGCAGCAGCACCTTGGGCTTGCAGGCCAGGGCGATGGCGATCTCCAGCAGACGACGCTTGCCATAGGCCATCTCCCGGGTCGGTTGGTGCATCACACTGGTGAGGTGAAACTGCTCCATCAGGCTTTCGGCCCGCTCGGTCACGCCCGGGGCGGCACCCAGGGGTTGCCACCATTTGCCGCCCAGGCCCTCGGCCTGCGACACCGTGGCCACCAGGGTCTGCAAGGGTGTCAGAGAGTCGAAGAGTTGGTTGATCTGAAACGTGCGCACCAGACCCCGGCGCACCCGCTGGTGCGGCGCCAGGCGGCTGATGTCTTCGCCCAGCAGCTCGATGCTGCCACTGCTGGGCTCGAGCACCCCGGTCAGCAGATTGATCAGCGTGGTCTTGCCCGCGCCATTGGGACCGATCAGGGCATGGCGTGCGCCAGCCTGCAGGTCCAGGGTGACGTTGTCTGTGGCAACGATGCCACCAAAGGACTTGCACAGGTTTCGGGTGGACAGCACGACACTCATTTCGTCCCCTCCCCCTGCTTGCCAAACCAGGTCCAGGGCCGGATCAGGCGATCCCGCCCGACCATCGCCAGCACCACCAGGAACAGGCCCAGCCAGAAGATCCAGTATTTCGGTGTGACGGTCGAAGCGACGTCATGCAGCACCTTGAACACCACAGCCCCGACCACACCGCCATACATCCAGCCCGTACCGCCGATCACCAGGGCAAGCATGACGTCTGCGGAGCGGACGAAATCAAACACGTCGAGCGAGGCAAAGCCGGTGGTCTGGGCCTGCAGGGCCCCGGCCACGCCGGCCACCGCAGCGGCCAGGGTGTACACCACCGCCAGGCGGTGTGTGACCGGCACGCCGATGGACTGGGCGCGCAGGCGGTTGTCGCGGATGGTCTTGAGCGTGGCGCCAAAGGGGGAGTTCATCACCCGGCGCAGCGCCACAAACAGCAGCAGAGTGACCACAAGGGAGTACAGGGCGGCAGTCTTGCCGCCGAGGTCGAATTCAAACACCCCCGCCACCTTGCCCATCACCACGCCCTGCAGGCCATCGGCGCCACCTGTGAGCCAGTCCAGCCGGTTGGCCAGCTCATACAGGATGAGGGCCATACCCAGCGTCACCATCAGGCGGGTCAGGTCGCTGCCGCGCATGATCGTCAGGCTGCAAACCGCCCCCAGAACCGTCGACACCGCCACGCCTGCCAGCAGGCCCAGGAAC
>JBDKJB010000201.1:0-4605 GCA_039796835.1 Pseudomonadota bacterium
AAAGGCCAGGGTGATGGCCACTTTCAGCGAACCATAGAAATACGGCATGCAGCGGGGCAATCCAACCTTGGTCAGCACGTCCCAGCGCTTGGCACCCAGGACCCGCAGCACGTCCTCGAGTTCCGGCTCAAGCGTGGCCAGACCGGTCGCGATGTTGACCGTGATGGGGAAAAAGCTGATGAGAAAGGCGGTCAGGATGCCTGGCCCCACACCGATGCCAAACCACACCACCAGGATGGGCACAATGGCCGCCTTGGGGACAGCGTTGAAGCCCACCATCAGGGGATAAAAGGCAGCGTATGCGAAACGCGACGAACCCACCAGAAAGCCCAGCAGCACACCCACGACGATGGAGAGGGCAAAGCCCACCATCGTCACCCAAAAGGTTTGCCAGGCAGCCTTCAGCAGCGGCTCCTTGAACTCGACCAGCTCCCGTGCAATCTGCAGAGGGGCCGGGAAGATGAAATCAGGTATCTTGAACAAGGCCACAACAGCCTGCCACAGCAGCAGGGCGATGGCCAGCACAACCAACGGTGCGTAGCGTTCGAAATTCTTGTTCATATCAGGTTCTCTGGGTCACTGGTTGATGGCTGCACCCGTTTTGCGGATGGCGCCGATGTGGCCCCGAAGTTCATGCACGATGTTGGTGAACTCAGGTGTGTAGGTGATCTCAAGATCCCGTGGGCGGGGCAGCTCGATATCCCGCTTGACGATGAAACGGCCCGGGCTCTTGCTCATGCAATACACCGTGTCGGCCAGAAAGACGCTTTCGCGCAGGTCGTGCGTGACCAGGATGACGTTGAATCTCTGCGCTGCATGCAGGTCGCGTAGCGCGCACCAGAGCTCTTCACGTGTGAAGGCATCGAGCGCACCAAAAGGCTCGTCGAGCAGCAACATCTTGGGTTCATGGATCAACGCGCGGCATATGCTGGCGCGCTGCTGCATGCCACCGGACAGCTGCCAAGGAAATTTGTTCTCATACCCGCCCAGGCCCACCGACTGGAGCAGGCGCGAAGCGCGTTCTGCATATTCCTTGCGCTTGGCCTTGAAATTGCTGCGATAAGGCTCGACGATCTCCAGCGGCAGGAGGACGTTGTCCAGTGTGGTGCGCCAGGGCAACAGCGAAGGGGCCTGGAAGGCCATGCCTGAAATCTTGAGCGGTCCGGTCACGGGCTGCCCATCGACCTGGATACTGCCTTTGCTGGGCATTTTCAGGCCGGTGGTCAGCTTCATGAAGGTGGATTTGCCGCAACCCGACGGCCCCACGATGGCGATGAACTCGCCCTGGCCCACCTGCAATGAAATATCTTCCACTGCAAACTGGCCCTGGGCGAGCAGCTCGTCGTTGTAGGCCAACCAGACGTTCCTGAAATCTACAAATGCTGAGGTCATGGATGTTTACAAGCAAAAAGGGGCATTCAAGATCGCCTGGTTGGATGCCAGACTCACTTCTTGGCGGCTGGCAGGACGTTCAGCTCGGCTTTGGACGGCAGCATGCTGCCGTTCCAGGCCTGAGCGGGGTCGACGCGGGTCTTGGTGTTGAACGCATCGGACACCTGGCTGGCCATCAACGCCAGACGGCCCGGAACAACCTGGCCGAACCCTTCAGCGCGGGCGTCCGGGCTGTTGACCACGGAATCGATCGCGAGCTTCAGGCGGCGAGTTTCGAGCTCGGCGTTGATGATGCCGTCGCGTGCCTTGACGTACTGGATGGCATCGTCGGGTTTGGCGATCACGTCTTTGGCGCCTTTGGTGAAGGCCATCAGGAACGCTTTGACCGCAGCGGGATTTTCCTTGATCATTTTCGGGCTGGCGATGATCGCGTTGCCATACAGCTTCACGCCGAAATCCGGGTAAGGCAGCACGACGATGTCTTCGGTCTTGACGTTGCGTGCCTCCAGGTTCAGCAGTGACGTAAACGAAAAACCGGTGATGGCGTCCACGTCGCCGCGGGCAAGCATGGTTTCACGCAGCGGAGGGTCCATGGACACCCAGGTCACGCTCCCGACGTTGTTGGCCTTCTGAAACACTGGGAAGGCTCTGCGGCCGGCGTCAAACACCGGAGCCCCGAGCTTCTTGCCCGCCAGATCGCCAGGGGTTTTGATGTTGTTCTTTTTGAGCGTCAGCACAGCTGCGGGGGTGTTGTTGTACACCATCATCACGGCCACCGGCTTGTTGGGTGCGTCCGGGTTGTTGGCGTGAAATTCCATCAAAGCCGCCATGTCGGCAAAGCCCATGTCATAGGTGCCGGAGGCCACTCGCTGCACTGCGGCGCCGGAGCCTGTGCCTGCATCCACCGTCACATCGAGCTTGGCATCTTTGAAATAACCCTTGGCCACAGGAGCCAGGAAGAAGGCCGAAGGACCTTCAAAGCGCCAGTCCAGCAGGAACTTGATGGGCGTGTTTTGCGCGTGGGCGGCCGTCAGACCCATCGAGAAGGCGAGGGCGGCAGTGGTTTTGAGCAGGTGGCGTTTGTTCATGGTGACTCCAGAGGGTTGAACAGGGGAAAATTCAGCTAAACCAGCAATTGTCGCAAAGCGCGTGCCATCACCTGGGTGGCCCGGCGCAGGTCGGCGAGCTGCAAGCGCTCGTCTGCGCGCTTGGCGTGAGATTCAAGTACTGTGCGAGGTCCAGCCCCGTACAGCACGCCCGGGATGCCACGCTCAGCAAACAGGCGGACATCGGTATAGAGGGGCGTGCCGATGGCCGGGATGTTTTCGCCGAACACCTGTCGGGCGGCGACTTGGATGGCCTGCACCATGGTTTGGTGGCCGGGCAGGGGCATGAGGGCGTTGGCCAGTAGCAGCCTGCGCACATCGACGGCCACTCCGGCGAACTTGGCCTGCGCGAGGACCAGAGCCCGCAGGTCGGCTTCAACCTGTGCCGGATCTTCTTCGGGAATCATGCGCCGGTCAAGCTTGAAGCTGCACTTGCCGGGCACCACATTGGTGTGCGTACCCCCTGAAATGGTGCCCACATTGATGTAAGGATGGGTGATGCCTTCCACGCCAGACACCAGGGCGGCTAGGCGGGCATTTTCGGCATACAGCGCCCCCAGGATGCTGTGCGCGGCGCGGATGGCGTCCACACCCGTGTGGGGGATGGCCGCGTGGGCCTGCTTGCCGTGCACGGTGACTTCCATCTGGAGGCACCCGTTGTGCGCGGTCACGACCTGGTAGCTGAAGCCGGCGGCCACCACCATGTCCGGACCGATGTGCCCTTGGGCCAGCATCCAGCCAGGGCCGAGCTCGCCGCCCATCTCTTCGTCGTAGCTGAACAGAAGCTCCACGCAACCGCGCTTGGGTTGCACCACGGCCTCCAAGGCCCTCAGAGCAAAGGTGTAGGTCGCAAAATCGCATTTGCTCACGGCAGCCGCACGGCCAAAAAGCGTGCCGGTCTGCAGGTCACCTTCGATTTCTGCACCATAGGGGTCATGGTCCCAACCCTCGCCTGGGGCCACCACATCCCCGTGGGCGTTAAGCAGGATGGTTTTGCCCGGTCCGAAGCGCCGGTGCACCAACAGGTTGGTGATGGACTGCAGCCCGGCAGCCTGCACCCGGTCACGAGGCACGGGGAATTTGCGGGCGCTCAGGCCCATGTCCTGCAACAGCTCTGCGGTGCGGTCCGCATGGGGCGCGTTGTTGCCCGGTGGCGTATCTGTCGGAATGCGCACCAGTGTCTGCAAAAAGGCCACTTCTTCGCTGAAATGCTCGTCAATCCAAGCGTCCAGCCGCTGGTCGAGCGCGTCGGAAGGGATGCTGACCAAGTTCAAGCTGGCAACTCCTGCGCCAGATCGTCCAGAACATGCTGGAACGCACGCACTGCCAGATCGATGTCATCGGCCGTGCTGCTTTCAAGGGGGTTGTGGCTGATGCCACTGTTCTCACCCCGCACAAACAGCATGGCCTGGGGCATCACCTCATGCAGTTTCATCGCATCGTGCCCTGCACCGCTGGGCATGGTGTGAACAGGCAGGCCCAGCGCTTCAACCGCCCGGGTCCACCGGGCCTGCCAGGCGGGGTGGCTCGGCGCGGCGGCAGCTCGCATGGTTTCTTCGTATGCGAACTGGACACCACGACGGAACGCGATGGCGTCTGCGTGCGTCAGCACATCGTGCAGCAGCGCGTCGCGCTGAGCGTCGGTGGGTGCCCGCAGGTCCAGGCTGAAGTCGCAACGGCCTGGCACCACATTGATGGAGCCGCTGGGCACATTCAGCAGACCAATGGTGCCGACGGAGTCGCCATCCTGCCGGGCGCGGCGCTCCACGTACAAGGCCAGCTCGGCCGCGGCCACAGCGGCATCCTGCCTGCGATCCATGGGGGTGGTGCCCGCATGGCATGCGGTGCCGAGCATGCTGCACATCAGACGTACGCTGCCGTTGATCGAACTGACCACGGCCAGTGGCAGGTTCATTTCGTTGAGAACGGGGCCCTGCTCGATGTGAACCTCGACAAACCCCAGGTACTGCCGGGCATCGCGCTCGATCGAGCTGATCTTTGCCGCATCAAGCCCCACCGACTGCATGGCCTGGCGCATCGTGATGCCCTGGGCGTCAACCTGGTCGAGCCATTCGTGCCGGAACGCGCCCGTCAACGCGCCGGAGCC
>JBDKJB010000202.1:0-4599 GCA_039796835.1 Pseudomonadota bacterium
CTGCGCCGCCAGGGTCTTGTTATGGGCAAACACGATGGCGGGCCGCCCCAGGCGGGCGATCACATTGGCCATGGTGTAAGTCTTGCCTGAACCGGTCACCCCCAGCAGGGTCTGGAACACCTCACCGTCGCCCACCCCCTCCACCAGTCTGGCAATGGCTTCGGGCTGGTCTCCGGCCGGTGGATAGGGTTGATGGAGCTGGTACGGAGAATCGGGGAAGGTGGCGAAATCTTGCGGGATGTCCGGGGGCGCTGCAGCGGGGGCACTCATGCTCGACACGGTAGCACCAAATCGCGGGGCAGGCGGGCCCGGCCTGCCCCGGTCAAGCGATTAAAATGCCACCGCTTTCCGCCGCTCTCGCCGCCTCTGGCGGGCGTGTCCATCACCGTCTTTTCGCCCTGCTTCCCCATGACCTTCTTTTCTTCCGTTGAAATGGCCCCGCCCGATGCCATTTTTGGCCTGGCCAACCAGTTCAATGCCGACACCAACCCGAACAAAGCCAATCTGTGCGTGGGCGTGTATTTTGACGACTCCGGCAAGCTGCCGCTGCTGCAATGCGTGCAGGCGGCTGAACAGGCCATGGTGGCCGCACCCAAGCCGCGCAATTACCTGCCCATGGACGGCATCGCGGCCTACGATTCAGCCGTCAAGTCCCTGGTGTTTGGCGCAGGCTCCGAGCCCGTCACCTCCAACCGCGTGGCCACCGTGCAGGCCGTGGGCGGCACCGGCGGCTTGAAGATCGGCGCCGACTTCCTGAAAAAGCTCAACCCGGCTGCCAAAGTGCTCATCAGCGACCCCAGCTGGGAGAACCACCGCGCCCTCTTCACCAACGCCGGCTTCACGGTCGAAACCTACCCTTATTTCGACGCCCAGGCCCATGGTGGTCTCGGTGGTGTGAACTTTGCGGGCATGCTGGCCGCGCTGAATGCCGCCCCTGCTGGCACCATCGTCCTGCTGCACGCCTGCTGCCACAACCCCACGGGCTACGACATCACGTCTGCGCAGTGGGATGAGGTGGTGGCTGTCGTCAAGGCGCGCCAGCTCGTTGCCTTTCTCGACATGGCCTATCAGGGCTTTGGCTACGGCCTGCAGGAAGACGGCGCTGCCGTGCAGAAGTTCGTCAACGCCGGGTTGAATTTCTTTGTCTCCACCTCCTTCAGCAAGAGCTTCAGCCTGTATGGCGAGCGCGTGGGCGCCCTGTCAGTGCTCTGCAACAACGCCGAGGAATGCGGCCGGGTGCTGAGCCAGCTCAAGATCGTGATCCGCACCAACTACAGCAACCCGCCCACGCACGGCGGTGCCGTGGTGGCGGCCGTGCTGAACGACCCGGCGCTGCGCGCCCAGTGGGAGTTCGAGCTGGCGGAGATGCGCGTGCGCATCAAAGCCATGCGCCAGGGCCTGGTGGACGGGCTCAAGGCCGCCGGTGTCCAAAAAGACATGGGCTTCATCACCACCCAGATCGGCATGTTCAGCTACTCCGGGCTGACCAAAGACCAGATGGTGCGCCTGCGCACCGAGTTTGGCGTCTATGGCACCGACACCGGCCGTATGTGCGTGGCCGCACTCAACAGCAAGAACCTTGACCACGTGTGCAAGTCGATTGCCGCCGTGATGGCCTGAACATCATGGCCGACAAGCCGGCCTTTGGCGCTCGTTCCACGGCCCTGGAAGTGGTGCAGGGCCTCTCTCTGGTGGGCCGCCATGCGGTGGTCACGGGCGGCGCGTCCGGCCTGGGATTTGAGACTTCGCGCGCACTGGCGTCTGTCGGTGCGCAGGTGGTGATGGCCGTGCGCAACCTGGCCCAGGGCCATGCGGCAGCAACGGCCATCCGCTCCGAGTTCCCCCACGCGCAGGTGGCCGTAGCGCATCTGGACCTGGCAGACATCGCCACTGTGCACCGTTTCGCCGCCGAGTATCTGGCCAGTCGGCGAACGCTGGACGTCCTCATCAACAACGCCGCCATCATGGCCTGCCCACTCAGCCGCAGCAAAGAAGGGTGGGAAACACAGTTCGCCACCAACCACCTTGGTCACGTCGCGCTGGGCACGGCTTTGCTGCCGGCACTGCAAGATGCCGGTGCCCGCCACGGCGACGCTCGCGTGGTGTGTCTGAGCTCGGTGGGGCACAGGCTTGCGGGGGTCGACTTCGATGACATCCATTTCGAGCGACGCAGCTACGACAAGTGGAAGGCCTACGGCCAGGCGAAGAGCGCCAACGCGCTGTTCTCGCTGGGCCTGCATTGCAAGTTTGCGGCGAGCGGCATCACAGCCAATGCCGTGCACCCCGGCGGCATCATGACCGGCCTGCAAAAACATCTGCAAGTCGACGAAATGCGCGCCATGGGCTGGCTCAAGCCCGACGACACCCCGCTGGATGTCTTCAAAAATACGCAGCAAGGTGCCGCCACGAGCGTCTGGGCAGCCACGGCGCCTGGCCTGCGCGGCGATGGCGGCCATTACCTGGAAGACTGCCACATTGGCCAGCCGGCCGAACCCGGCAACCGGTCCAGCGGTTACTCGCCCCACATTGCCGATGTGGCCGCCGCGTTGCGGCTGTGGGACGTGTCAGCGGGTATGCTGGCGATCTGAGGCCCGGGCGTTGCGGGCCGTCGCCCCAAGGAGCCTTTCGATGCCTTCCTTTGCCATACGCTGCCTCATCGCGGTCACCGGCTTGCTGTTGTCAGCGTCCTACACGCTGCCGGCGCAGGCCTGGGGCAGCCATGCCGTGGCCAGTTACCGCGTGTTTGAACACATGCCCGAAGTGGCCCAGGCGGGGCCCGCTGTGGTGGAGTCGCTGGAGGCCTTTCTGAAGGCTCAGGAACCCGCCATCGCCAAGCTGCTGGCCGAACAGGAAGGCTGGCTGCGCGCCCAGGTGCCCAACTACCCGCCCCGACCCGACGCGCTGGCGTTTCAGGCCGACCCGACCCGCAGCGACGACGCCCGCCGACTGGCCTTTCTGAACGCCTTGCGCATCGCGCACGACAGCCGCTTCGCGCTGTACTACGAGCTGGACGCCGGTGCCCCCAGCGATGGCCTGGTGTTTCTGCGTCACACCGATGTGAGCACCCTGCCCGGCCTGCCCAATGCGCCGCGCCGCTTTGTGGCGCTCAAGCCCGGCGAACCCGTCGCTGCGCTCAAGGTGCTGGCCAGCGGTGCTTTTGAGCCCGATTTCGGCCTGGACATCAACCTGATGGACGATAGCCCGTCGACCTGGGGCAAGACCTACGGATTTGGCAACCTGCCTTTCGGCAACCCCAAACTGTCGTTTTCCACCCAGGCGCCGTTTCACATGGGCTTCTACCATGAGGACCGCATCCTGTATCTGGCTGCGCCCTTTCTCAAGCGCACCTTCCCGCTGGTGCGCGTCAACCAGTACGCCGACCTGGCAGCCCTGGCCTTTCGCAGCGGGCACACTTACTGGGGCTGGCGCTTTGCCGGCCTGGCCCTGCATTACGTGCAGGACCTGAGCCAGCCTTACCACGCCAGCGTCTCGCCCGGCTCGGGCACGCTGGGCCTGCTGGGCACCAACGCGCTGGCGATGGCGGGCTTTCCGAAAATGAAAGACGACACCGTGACCCTGCTGTCGAACCGCCACCTTGCGCTGGAGAACTACCAGGCCCGGGTTCTGGCCCTGGCCGCTTCAGGGGGCGCTGGCCAGGCCCTGGCCAAGTCGCTGGGCCATCTGGTAGCCGACCAGCGCTACCCGGCCTGGAGCCGGCTCTATGCGCGGGACGTGGTGGCCAAGGAAGCCTACGACTACGCACCCAAGCTGGCCACCGCGATTGTCAACAGCCTGCCGGCCCGGTTTGTCAGCGATCCGGCCTTCGACTTCGGTGCCCAGGAACACCAACTCGACCTGCTCGCTGCGCTGGGGAGCGCCCCCGGTGCTCAGCGTGCCACCCTGGACGCGGCTGTGGCCGAATTGCTGACGCATTTTGGTGCGCACAGTCGAAACTTGGTCCGCGGCGTGCTCCAAGCCGCCAAATAAGAGTGAAAATACGCATATTGCAGTGCAGCATTTCGCTGCTGTGCAGGCTTGCCGGTCGAAGCCCCTGAGGACCCTTCATGCTTTATCAAATCTACGAAACCCAGCGCTCCTTGATGGAGCCCTTCTCCGACCTCGCCCTGGCGGCCGCCAAGGCCTGCTCCAATCCGGTGAACCTGCTGGGCCAGAGCCCGTGGTCGCAGCGCATGTCGGCGGGTTACGAGCTGCTGCACCGCCTGGGCAAGGACTACGAGAAGCCTGAGTTCGGCATCCGCACCGTAGATGTGAACGGCGTCGATGTGGCCATCCACGAACGCGTCGAGATCAACAAGCCCTTCTGTGAACTGCGCCGTTTCAAGCGCTTTTCAGACGACCCGGCCACGCTGGCGTCGCTCAAAGGCCAGCCCGTGGTGCTGGTCGTGGCGCCGCTGTCGGGCCACTACGCCACGCTTCTGCGCGACACCGTGCGCACACTGCTCAAGGACCACAAGGTCTACATCACCGACTGGAAGAACGCCCGCACCGTGCCGCTGTCCGAAGGTGAATTCCACCTCGACGATTACGTGGCCTATGTGCAGGAGTTCATTCGCCACCTGCAAAAGATCTACGGCAACT
>JBDKJB010000203.1:0-4598 GCA_039796835.1 Pseudomonadota bacterium
CAGAAAGGCCCGCCAGCGGCAACCGATGGGGGTCTGCCGCCGGTGACCCGCTTCCTCCACGGCATCGCCAGTTTCCCGAAACCGCTGGTCGCTGCGGTGTGTGGCCCGGCGGTCGGTATCGGCACCACGATGCTCCTGCATTGCGACCTGGTCTATGCAGGCGACAACGCCGCCTTTTCCATGCCTTTCGTCAACCTGGGCCTGTGCCCCGAGGCCGCCTCCAGCCTGCTGTTGCCGCAGATGTTCGGCCACCACCGCGCGGCCGAGGCCTTGCTGCTGGGTGAGCCTTTCATGGCCGAGGCGGCCCTTGAAGTGGGCCTGGTCAACCGCATCGTGCCGCCGACCGAGGCCAATGGCATCGCCCAGACCCAGGCGCGCAAACTGGCCGCCAAGCCGCTGTCAGCCCTGATGGAAACCAAGCGCCTGATGAAGTCCGGTCAGGCCGCCGCTGTGCGGGCCCAGATGGATGAGGAGGGCCGCAGCTTTGGCCGCCTGATGGTGGGCCCTGCCGCCCGCGAAGCCTTTGCCGCATTCATGGAAAAACGCCGGCCTGATTTCAGCAAGGTCTGAATAAATCAAAACTATCAAAAACACATGAAATAAACGGATATTTCCCGTTATTTCATGCCGATTGTTTGATATTGAATGAGAAGCTTATTTTTTCAAAAATCGTGCTGTCCAGTCAGCTAAATCAAGATCCAACGCACGATCGAGATCGTCCACCAGCGGCTGCAGCATCTTGCGTTTTGTCGCGGTGAAGGCCTTGCCGTCCAGGTCTTTGAGGTAGGCGGCACGTTCCTGCACCCGCGCGGCAAACACGTCTGCCGCGCACACTTCATCCAGAAAGCCCGCTTCGCGCGCCTGAGCGGGCGTGTAGGGCCAGGCGGTGGCACAGGCCTGGCGCCAATGCGGGGGCGTGAGGCGCCCCTTGCACAGGCCGATGAAGAAATGCGGCAGGGTCATCCCCACCTGCACCTCGATGGCATGGATGCGGAACGGGCCGTCGACGCCGATGCGCCAGTCGGCGCCCAGCAGCACAAAGGCGCCCATGGCAATCGCGTGGCCGCTGCAGGCCACCAGCACGGGCTGCGGATGCAGCATCAGCCGCCGCGCCAGCAACGCCCCGCCGTGCAGCATCTTGACCGAGGCTTCCGGGTCGGTCTTGAAGATGTTGAGGTCAAAGCCGCCCGAAAAGAGCCCCGGCCGACCGGTCAGCACGACCACGGCCTGGTCGGCTTCGGCGCGGTCGAGCGCAGCATTCAGGTCGGCCTGCAGGGCCAGGTTCAGCACATTGGCCTTGCCGTTGTCGAGCGTCAGCGTGGCAATGCCGTCGGTGAGTTGGTAGTGGACGGTGGTCATGAGACCATCTTCGCAAAGAAGCCGTCCAAGTGCTGTCGCGTGCGGGGCACATCGCGTCCTCAGGCCAAAGCCTCATAGACCCGCGCCTTGAACTCGAACCAGAACGGGTGCCAGAAGCCAAAATGCCGCTGGCTCATGTGCACGATGCTGATGCCGCGCGTGGGGTCCATCGCCCAGTGGGTGCAGCCCAGGCCGCCCCACTGCATCTCGCCCACGGGCGAATTGGGCTGCATGGCCGTGGCGCGCCGCGTGATGCAGCCGCCCAGGCCAAAGCCCAGGGCGTGCAGTTCGCCCAGATGGGCAAAGCGCAGGTGGTTGGTGGGGGCCAGCTGGTCGCGGAACATCTCGAGTTGGGTGGCAGGCTTCAGGTAGCAGCCGCTGCCGGGTTGCAGGGCCTGCAGGAGCCTCATCCAGTCCGCCTGTGTGGTCACCAGGCCGCCGCCACCGGCGGTGCGGCGCACGGGCTTGAGGTTGGCCTGCGGCCAGGGAAGGTCCACGGCAATCTGGTCAGCGGGCAGCAGGGGTTTGAAGAGGTCAGCGGCCATGGTCAGCGTGGCCAGGCGGTGTGCCTGCCCGGGGCGGACGAGGTGACCGGTGTCCACCATGCCAAGTGGGTCAAACAGATGCTGCTGCAGGGCTGCAGGCCAGTCGAGCCCGGTGACGATCTCCACCACGCGGGCCAGCACCTCCAGGCCGAGGCCGTATTGCCAACTCGTGCCCGGCTGGTAGGCCAGAGGCTGCTGCACCAGCAGCTCGATCATCTCGGCCAACGTCGTGTCGTTGCCACGGATGCCGGTCGCGCGGTAGCTGTCATACAGCAGCGCGCCGGGGTCGAACACGGCATGCACCAGACCGCCCTGGTGGCTGAGCAACTGGCGCACAGTGATGTCGCTCTGCAGCGGCTCGGTGTCGTCCAGGCGGATGGCGCCCCGGCGCAGCACGCGCACCTGGGCGAAAGCCGGTATCCATGTCTTTACCGGTTCGTCGAGGCCGAAGCGGCCTTCATCGACCAGCTTGAGCACCACGGCGGTGGCGGCGAGCTTGGTGTTCGAGAAGGCGCGGCAGATCGTGTCGGCAGTGAACGGCTGCCGGGTGACCGGATCGGCCACACCGGCGCTGAACTGGTCCACCACCTGGCCGTGCACGGCAATCAGGCTGGAGGCTCCGGCCACCATGCGCTGGTCGATGGCGGATTGCAGGACCGCGTGGGCGGCGGAAAAAACGTGGGACATGAGGGGCTGGCGCAAAATGGCTACTGTAGGGCTTCCCACGATCCCACCATCCACCGCGTGCGACACAGGAGATTGCGATGACCATCACCCATGCCAACACCGTTCCCGGCCGCATGACGGCACAGGACTTCGACCAGGAGCTGCTGATCCTGTTTGACGCCTATGTGCACGGCAGCATCGACCGGCGTGGCTTCCTCGACCGGGCGCAAAAGTTTGCGGTCGGTGGCTTGACGGCGGCCGGCCTGCTGGCCGCGCTCAGCCCCAACTTCGCTCTGGGCCAGGTGGTGCCCAAGGACGACCGTCGCATCAGCGCCGAGATGGTCGAATTTGCCACCCAGGGCTACGGCAAGATGAAGGGCTATGTCTGCAAGCCGGCCGGTGCCAGTGGAAAGCTTCCCGCCGTGCTGGTGGTGCATGAAAACCGCGGCCTGAATCCCCACATCGAAGACATCGCGCGGCGCCTGGCTGTGGATGGCTACCTGGCCTTTGCGCCCGATGCGCTCACGCCCCTCGGAGGCTACCCGGGCGACGAGGACAAAGCCCGCGCTGAATTTGCCAAACTTGACCAGACCAAGACGCGTGAAGATTTCCTGTCCGCAGCTGCCTGGCTCAAGGCGCGGGGTGACTTCAACGGCAAGATGGGCGCGGTGGGTTTTTGCTACGGGGGCGGCATGGTGCATTTCCTGTCCACCCGACTGCCGGACCTGGCAGCCGGCGTGCCCTTCTATGGCAACCACCCAGCCGCCGATGAGGCCGTCAAGGTCAAAGCGCCGCTGCTGATCCATTTTGCGGCGGTGGACGAGCGCATCAACGCCGCCTGGCCAACCTACGAGGCGGCGCTGAAGGCGGCCGGGGCCCGGTATGCCGCGCACCAGTACCCCGGCACGCAGCATGGCTTCAACAACGACACCACCCCGCGCTTTGACGCCGCCGCCGCCAAACTGGCCTGGGAGCGGACGATGGCGTTTTTCAGGCAGACGCTGTCCTGAACCTGCGGGCAGGTTCAAACTCTGGCTAACATCGCGGGCAGAACATTCCCTTTCACCGGAGACAACCATGACCCTGTTCAGCACGTTCAACCGCCGGGCCACGCTGGCCGCCTGTGCCGGCGCAGTTCTGGCCGCCTCGGCCCTGGTGGGCCTGCCCGCGCAGGCCCAGACCAAGCACGTGCTGCGCATCAGCACCCCCGCCGTGCCGGACGACTGGCACGCCAAGATGTGGCAGGTGATGAAGGATGAGCTTGAAAAGACCGCTCCGGGTCAGTTTGACGTGCAGATCAACCTGAACGCCAGCCTGTTCAAGCAGGGCACCGAACCCGCTGCCATGGCGCGCGGCAACCTGGAAATGTCGTCGATCTCGGCCTTCGACATCGCCAAGCTGGTGCCTGAGTTCAGCATCTTCACGGCCGGCTACATCATCCGCGACCCGGACCACCTCATGAAGGTGTTCAACGGCCCCATCGGCGCCGAGATGTTCAAGGGTGTGAGCGACAAGATGGACATCACCGTGCTGTCGCCCATCTATCTGGGCACGAGCCAGCTTAATCTGCGTGAATTGAAAAACGTGCGCACGCCGGCCGACCTCAAAGGCGTCAAGCTGCGCATGCCGGGCAGCAAGGAATGGTTGTTCCTCGGCGAAGCCCTGGGCGCCACGCCCACCCCGCTGGCCTTCGGCGAGGTGTACCTGGGCCTGAAGACCGGCACCATCGACGGTCAGGACAACCCCCTGCCCACGGTGCGCAGCGCCAAGTTCTTTGAGGTGACCAAACAGCTGACGCTGACCAACCACCTGGTGGATGGCATCTTCATCAGCGTCAGCAACAAGCTCTGGGGTGCGCTCAGCGGCGACCAGAAGGCGAAGCTGAAAGCCGCCGCTGCTGCTGCCGCCCAGTACAACAACGAAAACCGCATCAAGGAAGAAGGCCAGATCGTGGACTTCTTCAAGCAGCAAGGCCTGCAGGTGACCACACCCGATCTGGACGCCTTCCGCAAGTCGGTGCAGGACACT
>JBDKJB010000204.1:0-4584 GCA_039796835.1 Pseudomonadota bacterium
TTCGTCACGCTCATGCTGCCGGTGGAGGTGCGCATCGGCCCGACCTACAAAGTGGTCAGTGACCTGGGCATGCTCAACTCCTACGCCGGGCTGACGGTCCCGCTGATCGCGTCGGCCACGGCCACGTTCCTCTTCCGGCAGTTCTTCCTCACGGTGCCCGACGAGCTGGTCGAGGCAGCACGCATGGATGGCGCCGGCCCCATGCGCTTCTTTTGGGACGTGCTGCTGCCCCTGTCACGCACAAGCATCGCTGCCCTCTTCGTCATCCAGTTCATCTATGGCTGGAACCAGTACCTGTGGCCCCTGCTGGTCACCACCGGCGAGGAGATGTATCCGGTGGTGCTGGGTATCAAGCGGCTGATCTCCGGTGAAGCTTACACAGAGTGGAATGTGGTCATGGCCACGGCCATCCTGGCGGCTTTGCCGCCGGCCCTGGTCGTCGTCCTGATGCAAAAATGGTTCGTCAAAGGCCTGGTGGACACGGAAAAGTAATGTGTTTGCGGGACAGACCGAAGCGAAGCGGAGCTCTGTCGCCAACTGATTAGGGATATATGGCAGCCATCCAATTCAACGACGTCGTCAAGGTCTATGGCCATGGCCCCAAAGCCAACCGGGTGATCCACGGCGTGAATGCCGACATCCGGGACGGCGAATTCGTCGTCATCGTCGGCCCGTCGGGCTGTGGCAAGTCCACGCTTCTGCGCATGGTTGCGGGACTGGAGGCCATTTCAGGGGGTGACATTTCCATCGGCGGCCGCGTGGTCAACGACCTGGAACCCTCCGAGCGCGACATCGCCATGGTTTTTCAGAACTATGCCCTGTATCCGCACATGAGCGTGTTCGACAACATGGCGTATGGCCTGAAGATTGCCAAGGTACCGGCTCAGGAAATCAAGGCACGTGTCGACAAAGCGGCTGGCATCCTGGAGCTGGGCCAGCTTCTGCAGCGCAAACCGCGTGAACTGTCGGGTGGGCAACGTCAGCGTGTCGCCATGGGCCGCGCCATCGTGCGCCAGCCGCAGGTGTTTCTGTTTGATGAGCCCCTGTCAAACCTGGACGCCAAGTTGCGCGCGCAGACGCGGATTGAAATCCAGAAGCTGCACCAGGAACTGGGCATCACCAGCCTGTTTGTCACCCATGACCAGGTGGAGGCCATGACGCTGGCACAGCGCATGATCGTGATGAATGGCGGGCGCATGGAGCAGTTCGGCACACCGGACGAGGTGTACAGCCGCCCGGCCACCACTTTTGTGGCCAGCTTCATCGGCTCACCGCCCATGAATCTGCTCAAGACGGCCCCCGGCCTCGGCGAACGCGAGCGACTGGGCGGGCCCGCCGGGGCGATCCTGGGCATCCGGCCCGAGCACCTTGACGTGTCCCCGACGGGTTGGGCTGTCAAGGTCGAGGCCATTGAAACCCTCGGCGCAGAGCGCCTGCTGTACTGCAGCCTGGGTGGCGAAGCGCTCATCGTGCGCATTGACGAACAGCACACGCCCCCCGCCATGGGCAGCGTCTTTCATGTCACGCCGCGCGCTGACCGCCTGCACTGGTTTGATGCCTCGACGCTGCGACGCATTGCATGAACGGCCCTTGGCCCTATCCACGCTGGGTGGCGCACCGTGGGGCTGGAAAGCTGGCCCCTGAAAACACCCTGGCCGCTTTTCGCCTGGGCGCCAGCCACGGCTATCGCATGTTCGAGTGCGACGTCAAACTGTCTGCCGATGGCGTGCCTTTTTTGCTGCACGACGCCGATCTGTCGAGGACTACTGATTTCATAGCTAACTTTCCTTATGGAATGTCGGAAATTGCTGGCAAAAACCCTTGGAACCTGTTGTCGCGCCTGGATGCAGGCAGTTGGCATTCGCCGCTGTACGCAGGCGAGCCCCTGCCCACCCTGGACCACATCGCCCGCTTTTGTCTGAGTAACGGCCATTTGCTGAACATCGAGATCAAGCCGACACCCGGGCTTGAGCGCCACACCGGCGAAGTCGTGGCCCGCGAGGCCACACGCCTATGGCGCGAGGCCGACGTCCCACCGCTGTTGACGTCTTTTCAGGTCGAAGCCTTACACGGTGCCCAGGCCATGGCCCCCCAGTTGCCGCGCGGCCTCCTGCTGGACACCCCGCGACCTGACTGGCTGGATTTGGCCCGGGATCTGGACTGCGCGGCCGTGGTGTGCAGTCACCCGCTGTGGAATGCTGTTACGGTGGCAGCCGCCCGTGCTGCGGGCCTGCGGACTCTGAGCTACACCGTCAACGACGACCAAACGGCGCAGCGCTTGATCGCCCTGGGCACTGACGGCATCATTACCGACCGGGTGGACCTGTTCAGCCCCGGCCCGTAAGCTCGTCCATGGCCCATTGGCTGGTTGCCATGGCCAGTACCAGGGCAGCATACGTGACCATCTTGCCGTCCACACCAAAACCCAACAGGCCAAACGCCAACACGGCCGAGCCCACCCCCAAGTTGATGCCAAACTGCAAGCAGTGCAACAGAATGTGCACCTTTTTGCGGCGGTGCCACAGCCCAGCCAACATAAAAATCCCCGCCAGGCCGACGGCTGGAAGGAGGAAATTCAGCAGGTGATTGATCTGGCTCAGCAGGCCCATGGCAGCACGGCAAAAGAGGTCTCTTGGCCTGGTCAAGGCAAAGCAGGCAAATTTTATAATCCGGGCCGATGACTGTCTGGGCCCTGGGACTCAACCACACTACCGCTCCGTTGGACCTGCGCGGCCGCTTTGCCTTTGCGGTGGACCAGATCGCGCCCACACTGCAGAGCATACGCCAGGCCCTGAACCTGCCTGAAGCCGCCATCCTGTCCACCTGCAACCGCACCGAAATCTATGGGGCCCTCGACCCCAAAGCGGGCGCTCACACCCCGGCACATGCCCAACATGCAGTGCAACAAGCCTTGGATTGGCTGGCACATACGGGAGGCATCTCCTCTGCCTTGCTGCAATCACATGCCTACACACTGCAAGACAGCCATGCCGCGCGGCATGCGTTTCGAGTGGCCAGCGGCCTGGATTCCATGGTCCTGGGCGAACCGCAAATCCTGGGTCAGATGAAAGACGCCGTGCGCGCCGCTGACGAAGCCGGCGCTCTGGGCAGCACGTTGAACCAGCTCTTCCAGCGCTCGTTTTCAGTGGCCAAAGAGGTGCGCACCAGCACTGACATCGGCAGCCAGTCCATCAGCATGGCGGCGGCCAGCGTGCGCCTGGCGGCGCAGTTGTTTGAGGATCTGCGTGACATCCGCATCCTGTTTGTGGGTGCCGGTGAGATGATTGACCTGGCCGCCACGCATTTCGCAGCCAAATCCCCCAGAAGCCTGACCATCGCCAATCGCACCTTGGAGCGGGGCGAGCAGTTGGCCCAGCGCTTTGGGGCCGAGGTGATGCGCCTGGCCGATGTGCCCCAGCGCCTGCACGAGTTCGACGCCGTCGTCAGCTGCACCGCCAGCACCCTGCCCATCATTGGCTTGGGCGCGGTGCAGCAGGCCATCAAAAAGCGCAAACACCGGCCGGTCTTCATGGTCGATCTCGCAGTACCAAGAGACATCGAACCCGAGGTCAAGTCGCTTGAAGACGTGTACCTGTACACCGTGGACGACCTGGCCCGCGTGGTGCAGACCGGCCAGGCCACGCGCCAGGCGGCCGTGGCGCAGGCTGAAGCCATCATCGACACCGGCGTACAAGGTTTCATGCACTGGATGGACCAGCGCCATCCGCAAAACGGGGTGGTGGGGCTGATTCAGCAGCTCCATGCCCAGACCGACGAATGGCGCGCCACCGAGATGGAACGTGCCAAAAGGCTTCTGGCGCGAGGTGAGCCGATCGACGCCGTGCTCGACGCCCTGAGCAAAGGCCTGACACAAAAGCTGCTGCATGGCGCCTTTGCGGAGCTGCGTGCCGCCGACAGCACCCAGCGCGACCGCGCCACCCAAGCCGCACGCCAGTTTTTCCTGCGCAAAGAGCGTTGAAACCCTATCTTGTCACGCGGTTGAACCGCGCCGCCGACCGACTCGGCGAGCTCGAGTTTTTGCTGTCTCGGCCCGACATCATGGCCGACATGAAGCAGTTTCTGGCGCTGTCGCGTGAGCATACCGATGTCGCCGCGCTGGCCAAGCGCTGGGCGCGATACCAGCAACGCGAGGCAGATCTGCGTGCTGCCGAGGAGATGTGCTCAGACCCCGAAATGGCAGACATGGCGGGAGAAGAGATCGCTGCGGCGCAGTCCGAACTCACCGGGCTGGAAGCCGAGCTGCAGCGCATGCTGCTGCCCAAAGACCCCGACGACGCCCGAGCGGCGTTTGTGGAAATCCGCGCCGGCACCGGCGGCGATGAATCTGCCTTGTTCGCCGCCGACCTCACCCGCATGTACACGCGCTGGTGCGACCGGCGGGGCCTGCGCGTACAGGTGGTGAGCGAATCGCCCAGCGAATTGGGTGGCTACAAAGACATCGTGCTGCGCATTGAAGGCGACACCACCACTGCGGCAGGCAGCATGGGCGCCTATGGCGTGTTGAAATTTGAATCTGGCGGCCACCGCGTGCAGCGTGTGCCAGTCACAGAGACTCAGGGCCGC
>JBDKJB010000205.1:0-4575 GCA_039796835.1 Pseudomonadota bacterium
CCTGGGCGAGCGCGCTGGCAATTGCTCGCTCGAAGAGATCGTCATGGCGGTCAAGACCCGCAAGGACTACTTCAACCTCGCGCTCAACATCGACGCCACGCAGATCGTGCCGGCCAGCAAGATGGTCAGCCAGACCACCGGCTTTGTCGTGCAGCCCAACAAGGCTGTGGTGGGAGCCAACGCCTTCGCCCATGCCAGCGGCATCCACCAGGATGGCGTACTCAAGGCGCGTGATACCTACGAGATCATGCGTGCTGAAGATGTGGGCTGGAGTGCCAACAAGATCGTGCTGGGCAAATTGAGCGGACGCAATGCCTTCAAGGCCCGTCTGCAGGAGCTGGGCGTACAGATGGAGTCTGAGGCCGACATCAACCATGCCTTTGCCAAGTTCAAGGAGCTGGCCGACAAAAAAGCCGAGATCTTCGATGAGGACATCCTGGCGCTGGTCAGTGACGAAAGCGTGACCAGCGAGAAGGAGCACTACGGATTCATCAGCCTGTCGCAAAAAAGCGAAACCGGCGAACGCCCCCACGCCAGCATCGTCATCAGCGTGGGTGGGCATGAAATGCGGGCGGAGTCAGACGGCAACGGGCCGGTGGACGCCTCGCTCAAGGCGATCGAAACCCAGGTCAAAAGCGGGGCGGAGATGGTGCTGTATTCGGTGAACGCCATCAGCGGTTCGACCGAATCACAGGGCGAAGTGACGGTGCGGCTGCAATCCAGTGGCCGCATCGTCAATGGCGTCGGGGCCGACCCGGACATCATTGTCGCCAGCGCCAAGGCCTACCTGAGCGCGCTCAACAAGCTGCACAGCAAAGCCGACCGGGTGGCGGCACAAGGGTAACGATGACTAGGGATTACCCTTAAATTGCAGATATTTGTTGAGGAAGGCTTGCCAAGTCGTTGATTTGACGGAGAAATCGACCGTACACTTGCGGTATTGGTCGAGAACTCTGTTGGAAGCCCATTGATGAAAATTCTGACACATTTCGCTATTGTCCTGATAGCTGCCTGTGGCTTGAACGTTGCTGGATTCAATGCAGCGCATGCCGCGGCAAATGCCCAAAAAAGTGTAGCAAATGTGTCGGCCAAGAAGGCCGCCAAAAAAAGCAGCGGCAAATCCGCCAAACCCAGCAGAAAGCAGCGCTCCGCCAAGGCGGAGCCTGCGCGCCCATCCATGGGGCAGTTGGCGGGGCTGCATCGCGCGGCCGATCCGCTCGACTTGAAGTCCGGTGTGGCCCTGGTGGTGGATCAGGACACGCAGGAGGTGCTGTTCAGCAAGAACGACCATGCCGTTCTGCCGATTGCGTCGCTCACCAAGCTGATGACCGCCGTGATCATCTCCGAGGCCCGCCTGCCGGGCGATGAACTCATCGAGATCAGCCAGGCGGATGTGGATACCGAAAAAGGCAGCCGCTCACGCCTGAAGGTGGGCACGATGCTGTCGCGCAATGAATTGATGCACCTGGCGCTGATGTCAAGCGAGAACCGCGCCGCCCATGCGCTGGGCCGCAGCTTTCCGGGAGGCCTGACGGCCTTTGTGAAGGCGATGAACGACAAGGCCAAGCTGCTGGGCATGGCAGACACGCGCTATGTCGAGCCGACGGGCCTGTCCAGCGCCAACCGCTCCAGCGCGCACGATCTGGCCACGCTGGTCAATGTAGCGCATGCCGACCCGATGCTGCGCGAATACTCCACGTCCACCGGCTACCAGGTGGCGGTGGGCAGCCGTGTGGTTCAGTACAACAACACCAACCGCCTGGTGCACAACCCGACCTGGGACATTGGCCTGCAGAAAACCGGCTACATCTCCGAGGCAGGGCGCTGCCTGGTGATGCAGGCCAAGATGGCCGGGCGCAAGGTCATCATGGTGTTCCTGGATTCGGCCGGCAAGCTCAGCCGACTGGGCGACGCCGAGCGTGTGCGCACCTGGCTGGAGCATTCGGCGCAGATTGCCGCCAAGACCTGAGCCCAAGGCGCACGGAGGGCTTCAGCCTCTGAAGCCGAGCGTGGCAGATATCTCTGCTGCCGCCATCTGCAGCTTGGGCAGCCAGGCGTCCTCGAGGCGTTCGGCCGGGGCAGAAATCGACAGTCCGGCCACCAGCTTGGATTGGTCGTCGTACACACCCACGGCCATACAACGCACACCCAGTTCCAGCTCCTCGTTGTCGTAGGCGTTGCCGTATTGGCGCACGCGACCGAGTTCACGCTCGAGCACTGGCAACTGGGTGATGCTGTTCTTGGTGTGCCCGGCCAAGCCGGTGCGGGTGGCGTAGGCGCGCAGGCGCGTCGCGTCGTCCGCAGACAGGAAGAGCTTGCCCACCGACGTGAGGTGCAGTGGCGCGCGGCCCCCCACGGCCCGCACCACCTGCATGCCCGAGCGCTCGCTGTAGGCGCGTTCGATGTAGACGATCTCGTCGCCCTGGCGCAGGCTGAGGTTCACAGGCTGCTGAATTTGCCGATGCAGGGCGCGCATCGGCTCCAGCGCGGCGTCGCGCACGTTCAGGCGGCCCTTGACCAGGTTGCCCAGTTCCAGCAGGCGGATGCCCAGGCGATAGTTGCCTGCCTGTGGGCGATCGACAAAGCGGCCCACGGCCAGGTCATTCAGAATGCGGTGGGTAGTGCTGGGGTGCAGGCCGGTGCGTTCGGCCAGATCTTTGAGCGAGACGGGTTCTTCCCGTTCGGCGAGGACGTCGATCAACGAGAACATGCGCTCGATGACCTGAATGGTGGGTGTGGAATGGGGGGATTCGGCTTTTCTCATGGCAGCCACTCAAAGGACACTGTCAGATTTTATCTGGTGAAAAGCGCGCCCTTCACAGGTCAAGGGTTGCCAGTCCGGTCTGCCGAGTCCTGCCACTGTCCGTTGCGCAGGATCTGGTGTGGCATGAAGCGGGCTTTGTAGGTCATCTTGGGACTGTATTCGATCCAGTAGCCCAGGTACACCCAAGGCAACTGCAATCGCCTCGCCTGTTGGACGGCCCACAGCACGCTGTAGGTGCCGTAGCTGTTGCCGGGTTCCGGGTCATAGAAGGTGTAGACAGCGGACAGGCCGTCGCCCAGCACGTCGAGGATGGACACCATTTTCAATTCACCCAGATGCCTGGGTGAGGTGGCTGGGGCGCGGAATTCCACCAAGCGCGAATTGACGCGACTTTGCAGCAGGAACTGGCCGTACTGTTCGGTGCTGTCAGCGTCCATGCCACCACCGGCGTGGCGACCGTGCTGGTAACGGTTGTACAACGCGTAGTGCTCTTCCACAAAACCCAGGCGCAAAACCCGGACTACCAGTTCGCTGTGCCGCGCCTGCGCGCGGCGCTGGCTGCGGTTGGGCTGAAAACGGGCCGCGTCGACGCGCAGCGGCGTGCAGGCCTGGCAGCCGTCGCACCAGGGACGGTAGGTGAACAGGCCGCTGCGCCGAAAGCCTTGGCGCACCAGGTCGGAATACAGATCGTTGTGGATCAGGTGGCTGGGGCTGGCCACCTGGGACCGGGCTTGCCGGTCGGGCAGGTAACTGCAGGGGTAGGGGGCCGTGGCATAGAACTGCAGGGCTTGCAGAGGCAGTTCTTGGAGGTGCGTCACAGGCGGGACCGGGAGGCGGTGGGCGAGGGGGACAGAAGCTGCGTCCAGTATAGGGGTTGGAAGCGCCAGCCGGGGGCAGGCTGCTGACTGGCCTGAGCTGCCATCTGCACAAAGGCGTCGCGGGGCATCTCGGCTGCACCCATGGACGCCAGGTGCCCGGTGTTCATCTGGCAGTCCACCCACGGCAGGTCCTGCGCGCGGCAGAAGGCGATCAGGCCGGCCAGAGCGATTTTGGACGCATCGGTCTGCCGCGTGAACATCGACTCGCCGAACACAGCCTGGCCGATGCTGATCAGGTACAGGCCGCCGACCAGCTCACCGTTGCGCCAAGTCTCAACACTGTGCGCGTGGCCGGCATGGTGCAGGGCAGTGTAGGCGTCGATCATGCCGGGCCCGATCCAAGTGGCGTCCCGGCCGGCGCAGGCCCGGATGACATCGACAAAGGCGCTGTCAAAGCGCACTTCGCAGGATGGGTCAGCCACAAACCTCTGCAGGGTCTTGCGCAGGGACCGGTGCAAACGGAAATCTTGCACACGCAACACCATGCGCGGTCCCGGGCACCACCACAGCGTGGGCTGCCCATCGTTGAACCAAGGAAAGATGCCCTGACGGTAGGCGGCCAGGAGCGTCGGCACATCCAGGGCACCACCGGCGGCCAGCAAGCCCGGGGCCTCAGACCCAGGGCCCCAGGCCCTGTCGTGCGACGGAAAGGGGTCGCCAGGCTTCAGCCAGGGCAGGGTGGCGGCAGGGCTGCGCATGGGAAGAAGTGTCGAACAAAACGCATTACTATCAATACTGTAGCATCCAGTGATGATGGAATATCGGGAAATATCCTTTATTTATTTGAAATCTGGTGGCCAAGACCCCACGAGGGCGCTGGGGCCCGGGCTACAATGCGGGCCAGTCGGGGCGTAGCGCAGTCTGGTAGCGCATCTGGTTTGGGACCAGAGGGTCGAAGGTTCGAATCCTTTCGCCCCGACCATCCAATTTGTT
>JBDKJB010000206.1:0-4566 GCA_039796835.1 Pseudomonadota bacterium
ACTGAATGCCCACGGTTCGCTATCGTTTTTGCAGCGCCGAACTGGCTGAAGTTGCGCTGCATCGACTGCACATAGACCGGGTCGTAATGCTGCACGAGCAGCTCGCGCACCACCTCGGCCACCTGGCCCGCGCGGGCGCGGTCTTGCCAGCCTTGCACCACGGCCTTGCCGCGGATTTGGGTGAGTGCGTCAAGCCGTTCGCAGAAGAAGCCGATGTCTTGCACGAAGAAGTCGTAGTCTTCCAGCAGCAGGGCCACACGCTCGTCTTCGGGCAGTTCAAGGTGGATGCAGGGGCTGGCGCGCATGGCGTCGATCACCGGGGCTGGCACGGCGACGTTGCCGACCTTCTTGCTCTCGCTCTCCACATAGACGGTGCGCGCCGGGTCCAACTGGCTCAGCGCGTGCCAAACCAGCGTTTCAAAGCCTTTTTGCGTGGGCTGCGGCAGGCCGGGGATCATGCCCAGCACGCTGCTGCGGTGGTTGGCCAGGTCCTCCAGGTCCAGCACCTGCGCGCCAGCGTCGCGCAGCGCGTGCAGCAGGCGGGTCTTGCCCGAGCCGGTCTTGCCGCAGATCACCTCAAAGCGCAGCGGGGCAACCAGGCGGCCGATGTCTTCCACCACGGCGGCGCGGAAGGCCTTGTAGCCGCCTTCGAGCAGCGTGACCTTGAAGCCGATCTGATCCAGCACCAGCGCCAGCGAGCCGCTGCGCTTGCCGCCGCGCCAGCAGTAGATCAGGGGCTTCCAGTCCTTGGGCTTGTGGATGCCCTCGCGCTCGATGTGGGCGGCGATGTTGCGGGCGGCCAGCCTCGAAAGCGCCGATCTGCTTGTAGATGGTGCCGACGTCGGCGCGCTCGGCGTTATTCAGCGTGGGCCAGTTCACTGCGCCGGGCAGGCGGTCTTCAGCGTGCTCGCCTTCGCTGCGCGCGTCGATGAGGGTGCTGAAGTCGCCCAGGCGGCGGATGGCCTCGGTGGCGGGCAGGGTGGTCAGGCTCATTTCAGCAGCTTGCGCAACTCGGGCCACACATTGCCCAGCATGATGGGGTGGGCCTCGGCCTTGGGGTGGATGCGGTCCGGCTGGAACCATTTCTCGGTCGCACCCGGATCGTTCACATCGCCCAGACCGGCCAGAAAGAAGGGCACCAGGGCTGTCTTGTGGGCTTTGGCCACCTCAGTGAAGGTCTTTGCAAAATCGGCCGCGTAGGCAGCGCCGTAGTTCGGCGGTACCTGCATGCCCACCAGCAGCACGCGGGCGCCGGCCTTTTGGGCGGCGGTGGCCATGCCGGCCAGGTTGGCCCGCGTCTGTGCCAGCGGCAGGCCGCGCAGGGCGTCGTTTCCGCCGAGCTCGACCACCACCACCTGCGGCTGGTGCGCCTTGAGCAGCGGGCCGATGCGGTTCAGCCCGCCCGAGGTGGTGTCGCCGCTGATGCTGGCGTTGACCACCTTCACAGAGCGTTTTTCGGCGGCGAGCTTCTGGTCAAGCAGCGCGACCCAGCCCGTGCCGCGGGCCAGGCCGTATTCGGCGCTCAGCGAATCACCCACCACCAGAATGGTCGGGCTGGCGGCCCAGGCTGGGTGGGGCAGGGCGCCTGCACACAGGGCCAGCACCGCTGCGATACTGTGCGGCATCCAGCGCCCCAGCACGCGCCGCCACAAGGAAAAAGATTGCATGTCTTCTGAAATGATTGCCGTCGAGCACGTTTTCAAGTCGGTCACAGACTCCACCGGCACGCTGGACATCCTGCTGGACATCGATTTTGCCTTGCAGGCCCGTGAAACAGCTGCCATTGTCGGCGCTTCGGGCTCGGGCAAAAGCACCCTGCTTTCCATCATCGCCGGGCTCGACACCCCCACCCGTGGCACCGTGCGCCTGGGTGGTGAAGACATCTTCGCCATCGACGAAGACGAGCGTGCCGCTCTGCGGGCCCGCCGCGTGGGCTTTGTGTTCCAGAGCTTTCAGCTGCTGGGCAACCTGACCGCCCTGGAAAACGTCATGCTGCCGCTGGAGCTGGCGGGGGTGAAGGGTGCGCGCAAACAGGCTGGCGAGATGCTGGCCCGTGTGGGCCTGGGCCAACGGCTGGGCCATTACCCCAAGGTCCTGAGTGGGGGGGAACAGCAGCGCGTGGCTCTGGCCCGCGCCTTTGTGGTGCAGCCGGAGATCCTGTTGGCCGACGAGCCGACCGGCAGCCTGGACTTTGCCACCGGCGAAACCATCATGAAGCTGATGTTTGAGCTGAATGCCGAACGCGGCACCACGATGATCCTGGTGACGCACGACCGCAGCATTGCCGAACGCTGCCAGCGGCGCATCACGATCGAGGCAGGGCGGGTGGTGTGAGGCGGCCCCTCGATAATCCCGCCCCATATGTCATCCCCGAAGACCCTGTTTGGCTTTCACGCGCTGGGTGTGCGCCTGAAGACCGCCCCGGAATCCGTCATCGAAGTGCATTTCGATGCCTCGCGGCGCGATGCACGCATGCGATCGTTTCTGGACAAGGCCAACGAGGCTCGGGTGCGGCTGGTCGAATCTGACGGTGCGCAGCTGGCCCGCCTGTGCGGCAACCATGGGCACCAGGGCGTGGTGGGGCGGGTCAAGGCTGTCGAACTGGCGCGCTCGCTCGACGAGCTGCTGGAAGACCTGGAAGCCGCCAATGCCGCGCTACCTGCCGAGCAGCGCAGGCCACCCCTGCTTCTGGTGCTGGATGGCATCACCGATCCGCACAACCTGGGTGCCTGCCTGCGTGTGGCCGACGGTGCCGGTGTGCACGCAGTGATCGCCCCCAAGGACCACGCGGCGGGCATCAATGCCACAGTGGCCAAGGTGGCGAGTGGCGCCGCCGAGACAGTGCCCTATTTCATGGTGACCAACCTGGCGCGCACGCTGAACGAGCTGAAGGAGCGCAACATCTGGGTCATCGGCACCTCAGACGCCGCCCCCCAGACCCTGTACGACGTGGATTTGAAAGGCCCGGTGGCCCTGGTGCTGGGGGCCGAAGGCGCCGGCATGCGGCAACTGACCGGCAAGACCTGCGACCAGCTGGTGCGGATCCCGATGCAGGGGGCGGTGGAGAGCCTGAACGTCTCGGTGGCCAGCGGCGTGTGCCTGTACGAAGCCGTGCGACAAAGACTTGTGCTGTGAAATTGTTTTACATTTATTCAAAATGAATATGAAAAAGATAGCTTACTTTGCTTTTTTGGCGACGGGAATTTGCCTGATTTTTGTAGGATGTACACAAGAACAACAAAACAAGATCAGCCGCGACATCCAGAACTGGACGGGCACCAATGGCGTGCTGGAAATCTATGCTGGTGACAAGCTGGTGCGGCGCTTTTTGAAGGTGGACAAGCTCAGCACCGCCATGGGCACCGACGACAACAAGCCCCGGCCGTACCGCTTTGGCTACGGCGTGCTGGACGAAAACCTCAACATGGTGGCTGACCCGGGCGAGAAGAAGGTCTATTTCGAGTTCAGCGACTACGCCAGCAACTACGTGTTCTTTGAAAACCCGAAATAGCTTGCTGCTCACGCCAAGTTCTATGGCGGCTCTGGCAGCAGACCGCTGCCGCGCACCAGGGCGGCGCGGTAGGCACTGGGCGATTGGCCGGAGAGCTTGCTGAAAAAGCGGCTGAAGTAGCCCGGATCGTCAAACCCCAGCTCGCGTGCCACCTCCACGATGGGCGCGGGGGTGTAGGCCAGCAGACGGCGGGCTTCGAGCATCAGCCGCTGGTGCAGCAGATCCAAAGCCCCGCGTCCTGTGGCGGCGCGGCAGGCGCGGCTCAGGTGGTCTGCCGTTACCCCCAGCCGGCCGGCATAGAAGCTCACCGGCTCCTGCCCCCGCACGTGCTGTTCCAGCAAGGAGCGGTAGCGCTGCACCAGGGCGTCGCGTACTGCGCCGCGCTGCCCCGGGGCCAAAGTGGCTTCCTGCTGGCGCAGAAACCACACGGCCAGCAGGATGGCGTGGCCGTGCAGGGCTTCGGTGCGTCCGGGCTGTTTGTCCTGAAATTCTGCCGCCAGGGCGTCGAACAGATGCCTGCCATGCGCAGCCTGATGGGTCAGGGTGTCGCTGGCCACCAGCACCGGGTGCTGCAGGCGGTCCAGCAAGGCAGGGGCATGCTCAAAATAGCTGCGCAACACGGCGCTGGGCACGGTGACCTGGTGGCCGGTGCTGTCGGGTTCATACACAAATCCGTGCACCACGCCTGGCGCAACCATCAAGGCCATGGGCGCCTGCACCAGGCGTGTCTCTCCATCCAGCGTGGCGCGGACGCCGCCACTCAGCAGCAACTGAAACTGGTGCAGTCCGTCGTGCCGGTGTGCCGGAATTGTCCATCCGTGCAGACGGGCACGCAGCTCCACGGGCTCGTAGTGCAACACGTCGTCTGGTTGGTCGTGCCGCACCTCACGGAACGGGACCAGGAGCAGGGGGGCAGGGGTGGCCATGCGGAAAATGGTTGGCGTCCAATCAATGCCGGAAATTTACAGGGTGGCCAGCCATTCGTCCATGGTGCAAGCCCGCAACGGGGTGCACAGTGGAGGTGCCTGAAGCGGGCGTTTGCAATCAGACACAGG
>JBDKJB010000207.1:0-4557 GCA_039796835.1 Pseudomonadota bacterium
AGGTCGTAGGGCATGTTCAGCATGGACAGGATCTTCTGGCCCACGGCCTCCGCCTGGGCCACCGCCGCGGCCAAGCCCCCATCCAGGCTTTCGAGCATGACCACGAACTCATCGCCCCCAAACCGGGCCACCGTATCGCCCTGGCGCACACAGGTTGCCAGGCGGGTGGCCACTTTCTGCAGGAGTTGGTCCCCCATGTCGTGACCCTGGGTGTCGTTGAGGTCCTTGAAGTTGTCCAGATCAATGAAAAACAGGGCGCCATGCCCCTGCCTGCGGCTGCTCATGGCGCGGGCTTTTTGCAGCCGGTCCAGCAAAAGGCGGCGGTTGGGCAAGCCCGTGAGGGTGTCGTAAAACGCCAGGCGCCGGTTTTCTTCTTCGCGTTTCTTTTGCTCCGTGATGTCGCGGCCGATCCCCCGGTAGCCATGGAACATCCCGTCCGCATCGTGGATGGGCATGCCACTGATCAAGGCGTATTGGGCTTGCCCGTGGGCATCTTCCCTCACCAGTTCAAAGTTGTGGAACACCTCATGGGCCCGCAGCTTGGCCCTGTGCTCGGACCACGCGTCCTCACCCACACCCATCGCCCCGGAGGCCCACGGCGTCTTGCCCAGCAGCGTTTTGGCGAAGCCCGCGTCGGCCCACGCCGTGGCCCCCACCACAGCGGTGTAACGGAATTGCTCATCCAGCTCCCAGTACCAGTCCGAGGACAGCTCGGTCAGGCTGCGGAAGCGTTCTTCACTCTCGAACAAGGCGGCCTGGGCCTCGACGAAATGGGTCACATCAGAGAAGGTGCGCACGATGCTGCCATCAGGCAGGTGACGGCTTTTGATCTCCAGCGTTTTGCCGCCACGGGTGCGGCGGAGATACTGGTCAGGACCACCTTCGACCGGCTGATCGGCAATCAGGGGCCGCGCACGGCTTTCGACAAAACCGTAATTCGGCCCGAAATCGCCCCGATTCCGCTGATAAGCCAGCAGCTGGGCACCGTCCCGCATGCTGGCCATCACCTCTGGCGCAATGTCCAGTAGTTCCAGAAGGCGCTGGTTGAACAGGCGAATGCTCGCATCGGGAGCCAACGTCAGGATGCCCTGCTGCATGTAGTCCAGTGCAATCTGCAGATTGGCCTGCTTCTCATCGGCCAACCGGCGCGCCTGCTGCAATTCTTCAAGCTGTTCGCGCCGCCAGGTCACATCGGAAAAGGCTCCGTACCACACCGTGGAGCCATCCGCCATACGATTCGGCATGGCGTCACCGTAAAGCCAAAGGCCGGTGGCATCCGGCAGAGTCACCCGAAATTCGAGCTTCCAGGGGGTGAGATCCCGCGCAGAGACGAGTTCAGCCTGACGCATCACGACCAGATCCTCAGGATGAATGCGCTGAAAGGCCACCCTGGCATCGGCCATCACCTCAGCTGCGTCCACGCCGAACAGCACTTTCATGGCTTTGGACACATACATGAAATGACTGCTGCCGTCCGGCCGGCTGCGGTACTGAAACAACACCGAAGGTGCTCGACTGGCCAAGCGCTCGATCAGCCCCAGCTGGTAGCGCAGATCTTCACTGGAAGCCTGTTCTCCCGTGACATCGGTGACAAAAGCCAGCAGGTGCGGATCCCCGTCCAGGACAAAGCGCGTACCCGTGAGTTTGAGCACCCGGTGCAGGCCATGTCGGGTGACCATGGTGACTTCGCCCTCCACCTCCTTGCTGTTTGCAGACGTCCGAAGCATGAGATCACGCAGCCCGGTGTCTTCCCACAAACCCAATTCAAGCGTGGTTTTGCCCAGCACCTCGGAGCGTTCGAAGCCCATGAGAGCAACCCAGGCATCGTTCACATCGATCAACATGCCGTCGGTCAGGCGTGAAAAGCTGGCCGCCTGCACGTTCTGATGAAACGCGGCTTGGAACAGCAATGAGTGGGTTCGGTCGGTTTCTGCCATAGACGCGTCTATTTTGATAGCACGAGAGGATTATGGCCTGCATTGGCGCTTGATAGACTCCTGCGGATGTCCGAGGCAGCACCCCATACTCCAATGATGCAGCAGTACCTGGCGCTCAAAGCCGGGTACCCGGACACCCTGCTGCTCTACCGCATGGGGGATTTCTACGAGCTGTTCTACGCTGATGCCGAAAAAGCAGCCCGGCTGCTCGACATCACGCTCACACGGCGGGGTCAGAGCGCCGGCGAGCCGGTGGTCATGGCTGGTGTGCCCTTCCATTCGCTGGAGACCTATCTCGCACGCCTGATCAGACTGGGCGAATCCGTGGCCATCTGCGAACAGGTAGGAGATGTCGCCACAGCCAAAGGCCCGGTCGAACGCAAAGTGGTCCGGGTGGTCACCCCCGGCACGCTGACCGATGCTGAACTGATGGGAGACAAGCGGGATCCGATCCTGCTGGCGGTGCACCAGGGTTCCCGTCGAGGTGCCGGCCTGGCCTGGATGACGGTGACTCAAGGAGTGGTCCACCTCGCGCAATGCGATACCGACGAACTCGGCGCCTGGCTGGACCGCATTGGTCCGACCGAGCTTCTGTACAGTGCCGGCAGCTCGAAAGCCTTTGAGGCGCGTTTGGGGGCCCTGTGCGCCACCACCTCGCAGCCCATGCCGCTGGCACGCCCGCATTGGCAGTTTGATGCCGGCCTGGGCCAGCGTCAACTGCAGGACGCTCTGCATGCAGCCAGCCTGGACGCCTGGGGCGCGCGGGATCTGCCCGATGCCCAGGCCGCCGCCGCCGCGCTGCTGGCCTATGCTGAACACACGCAGGGTCGCCGCATCCCTCATCTGAACGGCTTGCAGGTGCAGCGCAACGATGCCTGGGTGCGCCTGCCCGCCAGCACCGTGCGCAACCTGGAGCTGGTGCAGACCCTGAGCGGCAAAGATGCCCCGACCCTGCTGTCGCTCCTCGACACCTGCGTCACCGGCATGGGCAGCCGAGCCCTGAGGCAGTGGCTCTTGCAGCCCAAGCGTGAACGCGCGGAGGCGGAAGCCCGACTCCAGACCATCTCCGACCTGCGCGATGGCCCCTGGCAGGCTTTGCGCGCCTTGCTCAAGGGCACCAGTGATGTCGAACGCATCAGCGCCCGCACAGCCCTGCGGCAGGTGCGGCCGCGGGAGCTGGTGGGCCTGCGCCAGAGCCTGGACAGCCTGCGCCAATTGGCTGGACAGTTGCAAACGGCGCCTCCGTCGCTCGCCCGCTTCTGTGCACCACTGACACTCGAAGCCCAGTGCCCGAGCCTGTTGCGTGCAGCCATTGCCGAAGAACCGTCAGCGCTGGTGCGAGACGGCGGGGTGATTGCCAGCGGATTCGATGCCGAGCTCGACGAACTGCGAGCCATCCAGACCAACAGCGATGCCTTCCTGATCGCACTCGAAGCCCGCGAACGGGAGCGCAGCGGCATCGCCAACCTGCGTGTGCAATTCAACAAGGTGCATGGCTTCTACATTGAAGTCACCCAGGGTCAGCTGGACAAGGTGCCGACCGACTACCGCCGACGCCAGACTCTGAAAAACGCAGAGCGCTTCATCACACCGGAACTCAAAGCCTTCGAGGACAAGGCGCTCAGTGCCAACGAGCGCGCCCTGGCCCGTGAAAAATGGCTCTACGAACAGCTGCTGGATGCCTTGCAGGCCCATGTGCCGGCGCTGGGCCGGGCGGCAGCCGCGGTGGCCGAACTGGACACCTTGTGTGCGCTGGCAGAACGCTCGCTCACCCTGAACTGGTGCCGTCCGCGGTTCAGCAAGGAGGCCTGCATCGAGATTGAAGCCGGGCGCCATCCGGTGGTGGAGATGCGTCTGGCCGAGTCCAGCCAGACCAGCTTCATGGCCAACAGCACGCGCCTGGACCTGAACCAGCGCATGCAGGTCATCACCGGCCCCAACATGGGCGGCAAGTCCACCTACATGCGCCAGGTGGCGCTCATCACCCTGCTGGCCTGCGTAGGCAGCTATGTGCCGGCCGCGGCCTGCCGCGTCGGGCCGATCGACGCCATCCACACCCGCATCGGAGCGGCTGACGACCTGGCCAACGCGCAGTCCACCTTCATGCTCGAGATGGTGGAAGCTGCCCAGATCCTGCACAGCGCCACCTCGAATTCGCTGGTGCTGATGGACGAAATCGGCCGTGGCACCAGCACTTTTGATGGGCTGGCCCTGGCTGGAGCCATTGCCAAACAGCTGCATGACCGGAACAGGAGCTTCACGCTGTTTGCCACACATTATTTCGAGCTGACCGAGTTCCCCGCCACGCACCACCAGGCGGTCAACATGCATGTGAGTGCCGCCGAGTCCGGGGCCGACATCGTCTTCCTGCACGACATGCAGCCCGGCCCGGCCAGCCGCAGCTATGGCATCCAGGTGGCCCGCCTGGCAGGTTTGCCCGCAGCGGCGCTGAACCAGGCCCGGCTGGCTTTGGCAGCGCTCGAAGGCCAGGCGGACAATGCACGTGCCCAGGTGGATCTGTTTGCAGCCGCTCCGCCTGCCGAGGCACCTGCGCTCCACGCCATTGAAGCCGCGCTCGCAGCCATCAACCCCGACACCCTGAGCCCGCGTGACGCGCTGG
>JBDKJB010000208.1:0-4555 GCA_039796835.1 Pseudomonadota bacterium
CATGTGTCCGGGGTTCAACTGCGACGGCCTGGAAACCCTCGAAGAGATTGATCAGGAAGCGCGAGACGCCTTTTTGGCCGCCGGTGGTACGGATTTCCGCTACATCCCGTGTCTGAACGATTCGCCCGATTGGATCCAGTCATTGAGCCAGATCACCGCCCGTCATTTGCGAGGGTGGCTGGAAGATCCGGCGGCCAGCGAGCGTAACCTGCCCACCACCCCATTGGGGAAGTAGTAAACAGACAGCACAAAGAGCAGACCCAGCCACAGCAGCCAGCGGTCGGGCGAGAGGAGCGCCGAAACCCAGGGAAGGTCAGCGACTGCTTCTCCACCAAGCTTCAGGAGGTCCTGCAGATAGCTCTGCGCCACCATGAACAGCACAGCGCCCACAACGGCGCCATAGATGGTTCCCATACCGCCGATCACCACGATGAGCAGCACATCCATCATGATCTCGAAGGACAAGGAAGTGTCAGGCCCGTTGTAGCGAAGCCAGACAGCCAGCATGGCGCCTGCCACGGTCGCAAACAACGCCGACAACACACTCGAAGTCGTCCGGAACACCACCACCCTGTATCCCACCGCTTCGGCGCGAAACTCGTTTTCTCGGATCGCCTGCAGCACGCGCCCGAAGGGTGAGTTGACGATCCGCAGCAAAGCCAGGAACATCGCCACGCAAACCACGAACAGCAGGTAGTAGCTGATCATCCGCCCGTCAATCACCGTCCCAAGAACCGGGGATTCAAAGGGTTCAAAAGCAGGCGACAGGACATGGGGCAACTTGAAGGTCAGACCGTCCTCACCGCCGGTCAGGTCAGACAGTTGCGAGGCCAGTGTTTGGAACGCAGAGGCCACCGCCAGAGTGATCATCGCAAAGAAAATGGCCCTGACGCGCAGAGAGAACAGGCCGATTGCGACCGAGAGCACCAGGGTCACTCCCAATGACAGTGCAAAGCCCAGCCCCAGGGACGTCCAGCTCTCACTCCAATGCGAACTGGCGATGGCGATGCCATAGGCGCCGATGCCAAAAAACATGGTGTGCGCAAAGCTCACGATCCCGGTATAGCCCAGCAGCAGATCAAAACTCGCCACCAGCACCACAAAGACCAGCACCTTGGCAGCGACATTCAGGGCCTTGACACCCGGCACCCAAAACGGCGCGATCGCCAGCCCCATGAAAATGACCACGAGCAAGGCAGCCAGCCATTTGCTGCGTGGCAGATCGTTGGACAGCAGGCGTGTCATGGCGGATCAGCGGTTGGCCACAGGATAGACGCCCTGCGGGCGCCACATCAGCACGGCCAGCATGAGGGCGATATTGGAGAACAGGGCCGCTTTCGGAGCGAGGAAGCCCGCGTAGTTCATCGTCAAGCCCACCAATAAGGCACCGATCAGTGCCCCTCCCGTCGAACCCAGCCCGCCAATGATGATAACGATAAAGATCAGGATATTGACCTGCCCGCCCATCTGGGGCACCAGATTCTGCTGGAACAGGCCCCACATCACCCCACCGAGGCCCGCCAGGGCACTACCTGCACAGAAAACCCCGATGAACAGCGTGCGAATGCGGTACCCCAGAGACTCAACCATCTCCGCGTTCTGCACCCCGGCACGGATCAGCAAGCCGATTTTGGTGCGGTTCAGCACCCAGGCCAGCGCCAGAAACACCGCCAACCCAACCCCGACTGCAATGACGCGATACCGTTCGATGACAGCCTCCCCCAGGTGCACCGCACCCCGCATGGCCTCGGGCAGTGGCAGCGGCACCTGCACCGGGCCCCAGATCACCTTGATGAGCTCTTCGCCAATGATCATGCCACCCATGGTGATGAGGATCTGTTTCAGGTGCTGGCCATACACGGGCCGGACAATCCAGCGCTCAAATGCCAGGCCAACTGCGCCCGCCACCGCCATGGCGGCCAGGGCGGCCAGTGCCACGGCGACGAGATTGGCCGACAGGTCAGGCGAGCCCGTCAGGCCCAATTGCAACCCAAGGATGCTTGCTGCCACATAAGCTCCAAGCGCAATGAAGACACCGTGCCCAAAATTGAGCACATCCATCAAGCCAAACACCAATGTCAGCCCCGAAGCAATGACAAAAATGATCATGCCCATCGCCAGCCCAGCCACGGTGAGTGTCACCCAGGTAGAGGCAGATTCGACCCAGGGCAGCATGACCAGCGCCAGTGCAGGCACCAGAGCCAGAGGTTTCCAGTCAAGTTTCGTCCAGAGGGCAGCCGATCGATTCATAGCGCCAGGCCCAGCAGCTGTTGTTGCAGCCCATGATCAGCGGCCAGATCAGACATGGTGCCGGCGTGCACGACACGCCCGTTGTCCATGACAGCAACGCTGTCACCCAGCCGTTTGGCAAAGTTGAAGTTCTGCTCCACCAGCAGGATGGTGGTGCCGCTGTGCTTCAGTTCCGAGAAAGCATCGATCATGTTGTTGATGATGGCCGGCGCCAGGCCCTTGCTGGGCTCATCGACGATAAGCAGATCCCGCGGCTCCACAATCGCCCGCGCCACCGCCAGCATCTGCTTTTGCCCGCCCGACAGCTTGCCCGCCGGGTGGTTCCAGAATTTGTCCACCGCGGGGAACAGTTTGAAGATCCATTGCAGGCGGCCGTCGTCCATCTGCCTGGCCTGCGCCGCCGATCGCGCAGCCAGCAACATGTTTTCTTTGACCGTCAGGTCTGAAAAGATGCCCATGTTCTCAGGCACATAGGCAATCCCCAGGCGGGCAATGTCTGGCGTGGTCATCTGATGGATGGCCTGGCCATGAAAGTTGACCGAACCTTGGGAGGCACGCCACAGGCCCATGACGGTGCGCAAGGTGGTGGTTTTGCCCGCACCGTTGCGGCCGAGCAGCAGGGTGAGCTGTCCTTTGGGCACGTCCAGATCCATCCCATGCAGGATATGGTAGGCACCGATGTGGGTGTGCACCCCCCGCAGTTGCAGCACGGCCGGGTTCATGGGACGGCCATACCCAGATAGGCTTCCTGAACCACCGGCGACGCAATCACCGCAGTCGGATCACCTTCGGCAACCAGGGCCCCGTTGTGCAGGACGATCACGCGGTCTGCCAGATCGCGCACCACGTCCATCTTGTGCTCCACGAGCAGGATGATCTTGCGGCGATCCTGCTTGAGCCGGGCGATCAGGTCCAGAATCACAGGAGCTTCCGCGGTGTTCATCCCTGCCGTCGGCTCATCAAACATGTACACCAGCGGGTCCAGCGCCATCAGCAAAGCCACCTCCAGACGCCGCTGGTCGCCATGCGGCAGGTTCGCCACGATGTCGTCCTGCCGCGGTAACAGCGCCACCATGGCCAGGATGTCTTGCGCCTGCTTGAGCAGCCCGGCATGGTCACTCCAGATGCTCCAAAGGTTGAGCCCACCGCGGTGTGGCCCCGCCCGAACCGCCTGCACGGCCAGACGGACGTTTTCAAGCACCGTCAGGTTGGGAAACAGGTTGGTCAGCTGAAAGGCTCGCCCCAATCCCGCGTGCGCGCGCCCTGACACGGACAAGCCCGTGAGATCCCGCCCGTTCAAGCTGACACGCCCGGACGTGGGCGCAATCTGACCGGAGATCAGGTTGAAATAAGTGGTCTTGCCCGCGCCGTTGGGGCCCACAATGGCCGTGAGCGTGCCGGGCTGGAACTGGCAACTGACCCGGTCCACGGCCACATGGCCGCCGAACCCGACCGACAGATCGTGGGTTTCGAGCAAATCAGCGCTTGTTTCGAATGGGGACGCGCATCTCTTCGGGCTTGATCTCACGCACCAGTTCGGGCACGCCCCAGGCAAAAGCCGGATCCACCTTGATCCTGAAGTGATACATGCTCTGCATCGCTTGGTGGTCTTCCTTGCGGAAAGTCATCTTGCCCTTGGGGGTGTCAAAACTCATGCCCTCCATGGCCGGGATCAGCTTTGCCGAACTGGCATCGCCACCGGTTTTTTTCAAGGCCGTGACCACAGCCATGGCTGAGGCAAACCCACCGGCAGTAAAGAAATCAGGCGGTGACTTGAACTGGCTGTAGTGGCGCGACACCAGGGCTTCATTGACCGGGTTCTTGGGCATGCCGAAGTAGTAGTAGGTTGCCCCTTCCATGCCCGGGAACTGCTTGTAAGCCACCATGGCCGGCAGGATGTTACCGCCAGTGGCGATCTCGATGCCATGGCGTTTGAGATCGAGGTCGGCGATCTTAAAGGGGTTGCCGCCACCGCCGGCCCAGATGATCCAGATCACCTTGCGGCCGGGCTGCCCTTTGAGCTTGTCGATGATGCGCTGGGCGGCAGCGGTGAAATCGGTGGTGGCGATGGGGAGGTACTCCTCATGCACCAGCTTGGCTTTCTTGATCGATTCCTTGAAGGCTTTGACCCCATCGCGGCCAAAGGCGTAATCCTGGGCCAGCGTGGCGATCACGGTGCCATCCTTGTCCTGCGCCACTGCGTTGGAAATAGCGTCCTGGCTGCTGTTGCGGCCGGTGCGGAAGATGTACTTGTTCCACTTGTCACCGGTGATGCTGTCGGCCACCGAAGGCTCCACCAGCAGAA
>JBDKJB010000209.1:0-4530 GCA_039796835.1 Pseudomonadota bacterium
GCGTGGCAGTTCGAGCGCCGCTTGCTGCAGGTACTGGCACAAGGCGAGGCACAGCCCTGCGCCCGCAGAATCGCCGATGAAGGCGTCGAAGCGTCCATAGCGCCGCGCCGCGAGGTCATGGACGCTGCGAACCACCTGCACCGTCGCCTGGCAGGTGCTCTCCGGCGCCAGGGGATACAGAGGCACGACGACGGTGGCCCGTCGGGCCTGGACCAGCCACGCCACAAAATCCCAGTGGTACTTGGTGATGGGACGGATGTAGCCACCGCCATGGAGGTAGAGAAGGGTCTGTGCGCTCGCGCCATCGCGCGGCACAAGGGTGTAGACCTCGCAGCCGGCGATACTCTCCGTCCGCAGCTCGGCATGACGCAGCACGGATGGACCTGGCCTAGCCGGCCCCTCTTGCCGTACCTGCCGGATCCCCTCCTCCATGCCGACCACGCTAGCCCAGATCTTCTTCCTGCGCATAAGACGGAGCAGGAGCTTCAAGGCCTGGGCACGCAGGCTGGGCCTTTGCGGGCCAGCGTGCAATTTGCGCGTTGTCATGGGAACGATGATAGGTCAGGCCGCCTGCCGCATGCCGCGATGGCGCACCGGCCCGGATCGCGTTTCAACCTCCCGCTGCAGGCCCTGCAGGAGTCCCACCGCGAACAGTGCCTCGGCCACCACGAACAGCGGTCCAATGACCAGGCCCATGAGGTCATCGACAAAAGCGGGCTTGCGGCCCTCCCAGAAATGGCCGACGAACTGGAACACCCAGCCCACGACAAAGCCACCGACGCCCAGGGCCAGCCAGGCCGCCGTGGACAGTTGCGCCGCCCACGCGCCGAACCCGACGCACAGCGCGAGTAGAGCTGTCATCAGGAGCCCCAGGCCACGACTGAGTCTGAGGTAGTACGCCGAGGCGGCGATCGCTGCAACCACCGCGGGCGATGCCACCAGGCCGGACACAGCGAAGGCGGGTCGCGATAGCAGCACCGTGATTGCCAGCACAATCATCGGAATGCCGACGAAGTGGGTGGCGATGTTGCGGGAGTCGCGGTGGTAGGCCGCGTAATTTGAAAGTTGGTCTTCCAGGGTTTTCATAGGGACTCCAGTGATGAGGCGCCTATTTTTTGAGCTGGCGCAAAATGCCGTCTGTCGGGCGGGCGACACAAGCTGCGCCTCCTTCCAGAAAGGGCTGAAATTCATGTCTTGCCGCGATACCTGGCAGCAGGTTGCCGCAACAGGCGCTTGGTTCGCCGGGCTCCCCACGACCTTCTCTGAGGCGCTGCTGGCTCGGGCTGAGCCCGTGTCGATCTCGGCAGGACAGCGCCTGTTCGCGCGCGGCGACGCCCCGGACGGTCTGTATTGCGTGCTGCGCGGGGTGGTCCGCGTGACGGCGACCTCAGTGTCAGGTCAGGAGGCGCTTCAGGCGATGCTGGAGCCGCCCCAGTGGTTCGGCGAAATCGCGGTCTTCGACGGCGCACCACGCACCCACGATGCCTGGGCGCAGGAAGATTGCGAACTCCTGCGTGTGCCGCAGGCAGCCTTGCTGGCCGAACTCGCCGAGCGGCCACAACACTGGCAGGAACTCGGCCAACTCCTGACGCAAAAGCTTCGCATCACGTTCTCAAGTGTCGAAGAGTTGTCGCTCCTGCCTCCCACTCAACGCGTGGCAGGTCGCTTGCTGTTGATAGCGGGCGGCTACGGCACGTGGACGGACCGGAGCAAGCGCGTGCTGGAGGTCTCGCAGGAGCAGCTTGGGCTGATGCTGGCGCTGTCCCGGCAAACGGTGAACCAGTCGCTGCGCGAGCTGGAATCACGCGGATGCATCAAGCGCAGCCGGGCCGCGATTGAGGTGATCGATGCGCAAATGCTTCGCGTCGCCCGCGATGGGATCTGAGCCTAGCGCGTGCAATGCAGACCCATTCTCCAAACAGGGGATTTGCGCACGTCCGGTTCTGGCCCGATACAGCCAAAACGAAGTGAAAAGCCAAGGACTGCTATCGCAAATTCCGGACTTCGGACCTCTCGACGCACCACCATCCACGAATGTCAGCTTTCCAGCTCTGAGTTCACCGGCGTGAAAGACCGCTTCGGGTCGATTCCAGACATTCAAACTATTCGAAGCAAATCGGAAGCTTAGCGCCGAATGACGCCCACGACCAGCTATTGAAAAAATAGCATCACTCCACCTCAGCAATCAACTCAATCTCCACGCACGCCCCCATCGGGATCGATGCCACGCCAAAGGCGCTGCGGGCGTGGGCGCCGCGCTCGCCAAAGACCTGACCCAGCAGTTCGCTGCAGCCGTTGGTGACCAGATGCTGCTCGGTGTAGTCGGGTGTGCAGTTGACCAGGCTCATCACTTTCACGATGCGCTTGACCGTGTTCAGGTCGCCCGTGGCGGCGTGCAGCGCCGCGATCAGGCCGATGGCGATGCCGCGCGCGGCCTGCTGGCCGTCGGCGGTGCCCATCGTGGCCCCGAGCTTGCCGACCCAGGGCTTGCCGTCCGGCTGGCGGGCAATGTTGCCGCTGACAAAGATCAATTTGCCGGTCTGTACAAAGGGCACATACGCGGCGGCAGGTGTGGCCACGGGGGGCAGGCTGATGCCCAGTTCCTTGAGTTTGTCATAGATGTTCATGGTGGCGGAAGTATGCCATCGGGCGGCTCGGATAGCATAGCATGGCATGCATGAGCCTCTTTACCTACCAAAGTGCCACGCAGCTGGCGGCGGCCATCCGCACCCGGAAGGTCGGTGCCCGTGAACTGCTCGACGCCCAATTGCAGCGCATCGACCGGTACAACCCGGCCATCAACGCCGTGGTGTGCGAGCGGCGCGATGTGGCCCGCGCCCGGGCGGACGCTGCCGACGCGGCACTGGCGCGTGGCGAAAGCTGGGGGCCCTTGCACGGCCTGCCGATGACGGTGAAGGAGTCCTACAACCTGGCGGGCCTGCCCACGCACTGGGGCCTGGCGCATTTCAAGGACAACGTGGCGCGGCAGGACGCCTTGGCGGTGCAGCGTCTGCAGGCTGCTGGAGCAATCGTCTTCGGCAAGACCAATGTGCCGGTGGAGTTGGCGGATTTTCAGAGTTACAACCCCATCTACGGCACCACCGAGAACCCCTGGATGAAAGGTCGCACGCCCGGAGGGTCGTCGGGCGGTTCGGCGGCGGCGCTGGCGGCGGGTTTCACGCCCCTGGAGATGGGCAGCGACATCGGCGGCTCGATCCGCAATCCGGCGCACTATTGCGGTGTGTTTGGCCACAAGCCTAGCTATGGCTTGGTGGGTATGCAGGGCCATTCACTGCGGGACACCCTGACGCCGATTGACATCTCGGTCTGCGGACCACTGGCGCGTTCCGCGCATGACCTGGAACTGGTCCTGGACATCGTGCGTGGCCCCAACCCCTGGGAGTGCGGCGGTACCCAGGTGCATCTGCCGCCCCTGGCCCAACCGATCAACCAGCTGAGGGTGGCACTGTGGGCCGATGCGCCTCAGTGCCGCGTGTCGCAGGCCATGCAGGACCGCGTGGCCCGGGTCGGTGCCATGCTGGGGCGCGCCGGTGCCCAGATCAGCGACAGCGCGCGTCCGGCCATCGACGTGGCGCGGGCACATGACTTGTTTTTTGAGATGCTGCATGCGGCTCTGGGGTCGCGCATGCCGCCTGTCATGTTTGAACAGGCACTTGAACGCCTGCGGGCGCTGCCCCCTGGCGATACGGGCGAGTACGCCCGGCTGCTGCGGGCGCAAACCGTATCGCACCACGCCTGGGTGGCGCTGAACGAGGCCCGTGCAGCCCTGCGCAAAGCCTGGGCGGTGTTTTTTGAAGGGTACGACTTCATCATCACGCCCATCATGCCGACCAGCGCCTTTGCTCATGACCACGGCCCCTTTGGGGGGCGCAGGATCGACGTGGACGGCAGTGCACAGCCGTATTTCAGCCAGACCTTCTGGGCCGGGCTGGCGGGCCTGGTGTGGCTGCCGGCCACCGTTGTGCCGACCGGGCCCGACGCCCAGGGCCTGCCCCTGGGGGTGCAGATCATCGGCCCCTGGCATGGGGACCGGCAGACCATCCAGCTGGCTCAGTGGCTTGAAGGACAGCCGGGCAGCGACGACCTGTGCTGTGCCTTCCAGCCGCCGCCGGCACTGGCCTGAGCCCCATTGAGACAGATGCGGTCACGGGATGGGCTGTCCAGGTGCCTGGGTTGGGCGCTGGCGGGCTGGGTGGCTGGTACGGCACTGCAATTGCAATGGGCTGAGCTGGCGCCGCTTGCCATCCAGCTTGCAGCCGTTGGGGCCGCGGTGGGCGGATTCATATGGTTTTTTAGAATTTTTTCCGTTATTGGATATGCACATATAGCTATTACATTTATAGCATTTGCTACGCTGGCCTGGGGTGTAGTGGGGATGCGTGGCCTGTATTTCGACACCCAGGCCCTGGCTCCGGCGGCAGAGGGGCAAGACATCACGGTCACCGGCGTGGTGGCCAGCATGCCGCAGCGCAGCGAGGTGGGGCAGCGCTTTCGGTTTGACATCGAATC
>JBDKJB010000210.1:0-4520 GCA_039796835.1 Pseudomonadota bacterium
GATCATGGCCTGCTCCGGGCTTTCGCCCCGGTCAATGCCACCCTGCGGAAACTGCCACGAATGCGTGCGAATCCGTTTGCCCCAGAACACCTGGTTTTTCTGGTTGAGCAAAACGATGCCGACATTGGGCCGAAAGCCGTCCCGGTCAAGCATAATCAAACCCCAAATTTTGAACTGAAGCCATTATGCACGCCGTGAGCGCCTGTGCAAGGCTTCTGCGGGCGCAGTCGCCCATGGCCGTTCGAACACCAACCCCGATCTCATGAAAGCCTCGCAATTCTTCATCTCCACCCTCAAGGAAGCGCCAGCCGACGCAGAAGTCGCCAGCCATAAGCTCATGATGCGCGCCGGGCTCATCAAAAAGCTTGGCGCTGGTCTGTACACCTACATGCCGATGGGCCTGCGCGTGATCCGCCGCATCGAGGCCATCGTGCGCGAAGAGATGAACCGGGCGGGGGCGGTGGAGCTGCTCATGCCCGTGGTGCAGCCCGCAGAGCTGTGGCAAGAGACCGGCCGCTTCGGCAAGATGGGCCCTGAATTGATGCGCGTGAAAGACCGCCACGACCGTGACTTTGTCATCCAGCCCACCAGTGAAGAGGTGGTGACCGACATCGCGCGTCAGGAGATCAGGAGCTACAAGCAGCTGCCGATCAACCTGTACCACATCCAGACCAAGTTCCGTGACGAGCGCCGCCCGCGCTTCGGCGTGATGCGCGCCCGCGAGTTCACGATGAAGGACGCCTACAGCTTTGACCGCGATGCCGAGTCTGCCAAGGCCAGCTATCAGGTGATGGCCCAAGCCTACCGGGCCATCTTTGACCGCTTTGGCCTGCGTTACCGCGCGGTGGCAGCTGACAGTGGTGCGATCGGTGGTGATCTGAGCGAGGAGTTCCAGGTGATCGCCGCCACGGGCGAAGATGCCATCATCTACTGCCCCACCAGCGGCTACGCGGCCAACATTGAAAAAGCCGAGGCACTTGCGCCAAATTCCCGTTCAGATGAGTCACAGATAGCTATTGAAAAAATAGCAACTCCGGGCAAATCCACGTGTGAAGATGTGGCGGTGTTTCTGGGCGTGCCCTTGCAGACCACGGTCAAGTCCATCGTGCTGGCGACGGATGCCAAGAACGACGCTGGCGAAATCGTGAAGACGCAGGTCTGGCTGCTGCTGCTACGCGGTGACCATGACATGAACGAGGTCAAGGTCGGCAAGTTGCCGGGCTTGGCCGATTTCCGTTTTGCCACAGAGGCTGAGATCGTGGCGCACTTTGGCTGCAAGCCTGGCTACCTGGGGCCGCTGCATCTCAAGCAACCCGTCAAGCTGGTGGCTGACCGTGAGGTGGCCGCCATGACCAACTGGATCTGTGGGGCCAATGAGGCCGGTTTTCACATCCGGGGCGTGAACTGGGGCCGGGATCTGCCGGAGCCCTCGGTGGTGGCTGACATCCGCAACGTGGTGGAGGGCGACCTCTCGCCCGACGGCAAAGGCGTGCTGGCGATCGAGCGCGGCATCGAGGTGGGCCATGTGTTCTACCTTGGCACCAAGTACAGCAAGGCGATGAATGCCAGCTTCCTGGATGAGAACGGCAAGCCGCAACTGATGGAAATGGGCTGCTACGGCATTGGCGTCACACGTCTGGTGGCAGCAGCCATCGAACAGAACCACGATGACAAAGGCATCATCTGGCCGGATGCGATTGCGCCGTTCACCGTGGTGGTCTGTGCAATCAGCCCAGACCGCTTCCCCGACGTGAAGGCCACGGCGCAACAGCTGCACGACGAGCTCGCTGCGGCAGGTGTCGATGTGATGCTCGATGACCGCAACGAGCGCCCGGGCGCCATGTTTGCCGACTGGGAGCTCATTGGCGTGCCGCACCGCATCACCGTGGGTGACCGTGCGCTCAAGGAAGGCGTGGTGGAGTACCAGCACCGCCGCCACGCTGCAGCCACCAAACTGCCTCTGGCCACCGCTGCGGCCCATGTGCGCGGCATGCTGAGCGTCTGATGCGGTGCTGCCCTGCACCAGGGGAGGCGAGGCAGCATTGACCCTCACCAGAAGACAGGGCTTGGCATGGGCCGTGGCTGTCCAGGCGCAGCTGCTGATGCCCTGGCAGGCGCATGCCGGTGGCCAGCTTGAAGAGCCCTTGGCCGACAGTGTGCGTACGGCTTTGAGCGCCGCGGTGGCCAACCAGGCACCACCCATTCCTGAATTCGCCACCACCGACAGCCGGATCAGCTTTCTGCGCTGGAAGACGGCGATGAGCGAACGGCTCAAGCGCCGCAAAGCCACGTTGCAGGAGCGCACCGAATTCCTGGATACGGTGTGGTACGAATCCCACCGCGCCGGGCTCGACACCTCCATGGTGCTGGGGCTCATCCAGGTCGAAAGCGCGTTTCGCAAGTACGCCGTCAGCAAGGTGGGCGCGCGTGGGTACATGCAGGTGATGCCGTTCTGGCTGCGCCTGATCGGCGGAGCAGACGGTGGCGCGCAAGCCGATCCGGGCCGGTTGTTCCACATGCAGACCAATCTGCGCTTTGGCTGCGTGATCCTGCGACACTATCTGGACCGGGAGCGCGGTGACGTGTTCATGGCCCTGGGCCGATACAACGGCAGCCGCGGCAAGCCGGAGTATCCCAACGCTGTGCTGGGCGCGCAAAAAGCCTGGGCATGGAAAGATGTCAATCAACCCGGAGAGCAACGATGAAAAAAGGATACTGGATCGGCCGCGTCGATGTGTCTGACCCGGAAGCCTACAAGGCTTATCAGGCCGCCAATGCGGTGCCGTTCAAGAAATACGGTGCGAAGTTTCTGGTGCGCGGTGGGGAGTTCACCACCGTGGAGGGTGCCAGCCGCACGCGCAATGTGGTGATTGAATTCGACAGTTACCAGCAGGCGCTGGATTGCTGGCACTCGCCGGAATACCAGGCCGCGAAAAAGCTGCGCGAAAAGGTGTCGGTGATCGACCTGATCGTGATCGAGGGCCTGGACGGCCCGCAGACTTAAGCCGTCAACACCTTCTGCAGCTCGCCGCTCTCGTACATCTCCATCATGATGTCGGAGCCGCCAACGAACTCACCTTTCACATACAGCTGCGGGATGGTCGGCCAGTTGCTGTAGTCCTTGATGCCGGCGCGAATTTCCGGGTCTTCAAGCACGTTCACCGTCTTGAGGGCGCGAGTGTCCACGCCCGATGCCTTCAGGATCTGGATGGCTCGGCCCGAAAAGCCGCACTGCGGAAAGCTGGCCGTGCCTTTCATGAAAAGCAGGACGTCATGGCCTTTGACGAGTTCGTCAATGCGTTGCTGGGTGTCGCTCATGGGGGGCCTTTCAGATTCACACGGTCAATGGACGGCATTATCCCGCGCTTGCGGGCGGCAGCGTCAGGCGGCGGCAATGTCCCGGAAAATCCGAGTCAATTCATCCGGTGTCGTGATGTGGGGGTTGTGGCTGGTGTCAATTTCGAAATGCCGCCAGTTGGGCTCGGTCCGGGCACGGTTTGAAAACTGGCGGAACACGTCGCCCGGTCCGGCGCGGTTGCAGTAGACATAGCTGCGAGGCAGGCGCTCGACCGCGCCGGTGAGCTGGATGGCCTGCTCAAAACACGCCACCGGTTGTGCCACGCGACGGGGGGTGCACCAGGCCTGATCTTCGGCGGCGGTGTCGGCGGGCAAGGGGTTGGGCGGCAGCAGCCATCCGCTGCCTTGCTCCGCCACCAGCCGTCTGACGCGGTCACGCTCGGCTTCGGAGCCCAATGACAGCAAGGACTGGCCCTGGCGGGGCGCAAAGGCGTCCACGTAAATCAAGTGCCGCACGCGGCCGGGCTCCGCATGGGTGAGCCGGTCTGCCACTCCGGTGGCGACCATGCCGCCATAACTGTGGCCCACGAGGATGATGCCCCGCAGACCTTCGTATTCGACCATCTGCATCACATCCTGAATGTGGCTGTCCAGGTTCAGGCTGCGATGCAGCAGGTGGCTGCGATCGCCAATACCGGTGTAAGTGGCGGTGAAGACCTCATGCCCGAGCGCGGCCAGACGCGGGCGCATTTTCTTCCAGGCCCAACCCGCACTCCAGGCGCCGTGACAGATGACAAAGGTGGCCATGTCAGCGCCCGGCAGCTGCGGCAAGCGCAGCTTTGTCGCCACTGTGTGCAAAGTCGCCGTCAGGGCGTTCGATCGCCTGTTCCAATGCGACGATCGCGATGCTGTGCGGCGGCTTGGGACGTGGGCTGCGGGAAAGGCTCATGCTGGCATTTTGCCGCCACTGCAGCGCCACCGACCACCCAGGTCACGGCGCGACTGCACCTGCGTGAAGCCGCCGGCCTGCAGGAGTGCGCACACGGGCTCAGCCTGGTCGTACCCATGTTCCAGCAACAACCACCCTCCGGGAACCAGGTGGTGGGGAGCAGCGCGAATGATGCAGCGCAGGTCGTCCAGACCATCCCTCCCGCTCGTCAGGGCTTGCCGGGGCTCAAAGCGCAAAGCGGGCAAATGGGGGTCGTCTTCAGCGCCATAAGGTG
>JBDKJB010000211.1:0-4509 GCA_039796835.1 Pseudomonadota bacterium
CACCGCGCTGGTGGTTGAAGGCATTGACGCGAAAGCGGGCCAGGCCCTCTATCTCGAAAGAAAAGTCAATCTCCAGAAACTCTTCGTAGGTCTTGCGCTGGGTGTCGTTCATGATGTCAAACACCATGGCATGCACCGATTTATGGTCCAGCGCCTCGACGTTGATGCGCCGTACGTCGCCATGCACGCGGATCATGGGCGGGAGGCCCGCCGAGAGATGGAGGTCGGATGCCTTGTTTTTGACGCTGAATGCCAGGAGTTGAGTGATGTCCACGAACGGGCCCCTTTTTGATACGCTACAGAATTATGACCATGATTGCCGACAATCTCCAGCGCGTACACAAGGCCATGGCCGCAGCATGCGTCGCCTGTGGGAGGGACACCACTTCTGTGCGCCTGCTGGCGGTCTCCAAGACGTTTGGCGCAGATGCTGTCCGGGCCGCGCACGCCGCCGGTCAGATGGCCTTCGGTGAAAACTATGTGCAGGAAGCAGTGGCCAAAATGGAAGCACTGGCTGACCTGCGTAAGCAGATCGAGTGGCATCTGATCGGCCCCTTGCAGAGCAACAAGACGCGCGTGGTGGCCGAACTCTTTGACTGGGTGCAAAGTGTGGACCGGCTCAAAATCGCCCAGCGCTTGAGCGAACAGCGGCCGGCACACCTGCAGCCCCTGCAGGTGTGCCTGCAGGTCAATATCGACGGGGGGGCAAACAAGTCCGGTGTCAGCGCCGGAGACCTGCTGCCCCTGGCCCGGGAAGTTGCCAGGCTTCCTGGGCTTCGCCTGCGGGGCATCATGGGCATTCCGGAGCCCTCCGCAGATTTTGAAACTGCCTGCGCTGTGTTCACGCAGATCAAAGTTCTGTTTGACCAAGTCCACAAAGAGCATCCCCATGCCGATACCCTGTCGATGGGGATGAGTGCAGACTGGCAGGCGGCCATCTGCAGCGGGAGCTCCATGGTGCGCTTGGGCACAGCCGTGTTCGGCGACCGGGTGTACGTCTGATCCCGGTCATGGCATCATTGGCACACCACTTCAGGAGCAACCCCGATGGCCCAGCAAAACGATTCCGGTTTCGCCAAATTTGTACCCGGCTTTGACTTCCTGCAGAGCCTGGCCAAAGGAGCAGCCAGCGGGCTGCCTCAAATGCCGAACCTCACCAACTGGGTGTCGCCCTCGCTGAACCTCGAAGAGCTGGAAAAGCGCATCAGCGAACTCAAGGCAGTGCACTTCTGGCTGGACCAGAACGGCAAGGCCCTCAACGCCACCATCCAGGCGCTGGAAGTGCAGAAGATGACCTTGGCCACCCTCAAAGGCATGAACTTTGACATGGGTGACGTCGCCAACGCCCTCAGAATGAAGGCGGCGGATTCGGTGGTGAGCAGCGTGCAAAAGGGTTTCGACAAAGCCGCCTCCACGGCAAAGACGGTGGCAGGTGTCGCATCGACAGTGGCAGCCGCGCGCAAAGCACCCCCCAAAGCACGGACCAAGGGCAAAGCCGGCGCAGCCGCCCCGGCTGCAGCGCCTGGTCTTGGCGGGCTGGTGGACCCGATGCAACTGTGGGGATCTCTGACTCAGCAGTTCCAGCAGATCGCAGCCACGGCGATGAAAGACGTCACCAAACAGACGGCCATGGATGCAACCAAAAACCTGGCTGCCGGCCTGGCCAAGGAAGCCGCGAGGGCAACCGGGACCGTGGCTCGCAAAGCAGTCAAAAAAGCCTCGGGCAGATGAGCCGTTTTCCCTACGCCCACGCCACCCACCCGCAATGGCGCATGGCCGCCGGTCTGGTGCTGGCGCAGTTGCGGGCGCAGGTGGCGCTGGGCGGCTATGCACAGCAGCCTACGCTGGGCCTCCTCTACATCACCGACCACTATGCAGAGCATGCCCAGGACGTGCTCGACCTGCTGAGTTCAGAGTTGCCAGAGGTGACCGACTGGAGCGGAACCGTCGGCGTGGGTGTTGCGGCCAACAATGTCGAGTACTTCGACGAGCCCGCGCTGGTCGTCATGCTGTGTGAACTGCCCGCAGACCAGTACCGCGTGTTCAGTGGCGTGGCCCCATTGCCGATGGGATTTGATGCCCAGGCTGCGCTCGTGCACGCCGATGGACACACCCCCGAACTGGACGAGTTGCTGCATGAATTGTCCGACCGCACCTCGTCGGGCTACCTGTTTGGGGGTCTGCTGGCCAGTCGCACCCGGCCCGTGCAATTTGCCCAAAGCAGCAACGGCCACCTGCAGGGGCAAGGCAGGGCCACAGGGGTGTTCACCGGGGGCCTGAGCGGTGTGGCCTTTGGCGACGGCATCGGGCTGGTGTCGCGGGTCACGCAGGGGTGCCAACCCGTGTCGCGTACGCGGCGCGTGACCGCCAGCGAACGCAACCTGGTGAAAGAGCTCGACGGCCAGCCTGCTCTGGGCCAACTGCTGGCAGACCTGGGCGTGAGCCTGGACGACCCGCAAACGGCTCTGCACGCCATGCGCCAGACCCTGGTGGGCCTGGTCGATGCCCCAACCGGCAGTGACTCCCATCCTGAAGCCGGCCCGGCCCGACCCGGCAACTTTGGCAGCGATGTGCGCGTGCGGCACATCATCGGGTTGGATCCTGCAAACCAGGGTGTGGCTGTGGCAGACCACGTGAGCAGCGGCATGCAGCTCGCTTTCTGTCAGCGCAATGTCAAGGCCGCGCGGGCTGACCTGGTGCGCATCTGCGCCGAGATCCGTGAAGAGCTGGACACGACCGAGCTGCCGCTCACGCCCGCCATGGCCACGATCGAGCTCGAATCCAGCGCCCCAACCCAAGCCCGGCAGATCGCAGGCGCCATCTACGTGAGCTGCTCAGGGCGCGGCGGGCCGCATTTTGGCGGCGACAGCGCCGAGCTGCAGATCGTTCGTCAGGCCTTGGGCGATGTTCCGTTGATCGGTTTTTTTGCAGGCGGCGAGATCGCCCACCGTCACGTGCACGGTTACACCGGTGTTCTGACGGTTTTTACGGCTCCCGGCTGATGCTTAAGAAAAATAGCGTAATTTCCGTTATTTGAACAACATAGTTAGCTATATATTACATAGCAAAAAACGGGCCCAAAATCTCCGTCAACGGTGGACGTCGAACACTTGGGGGCCCTTCTTCAGTGCGCTTTTGGCGATCACTCCGCGGTGGATCTCGCTGGTGCCGTCGAAGATGCGGTAGATGCGGGCGTCGCGGTAATAGCGCTCGATCGGAAGCTCCTTGCAGAAACCCATTCCGCCGAACACCTGCACCGCCCGGTCCACCACACGACCCAGGGTTTCTGCAGCATGCACTTTGACCATGGCGATCTGCTCACGCGCATCCAGGCCCTGATCGAGCATCCAGGCAGCCTGATAGACCATCCAGCGAGCTGCGTTGATGTCGATCACGCTGTCGGCCAGCATCTGCTGGACCATCTGGAAATCTCCAATCCGTGAGTTGAACTGCTTGCGGTCGTTGGCGTACTGCAGCATCAGCTCGCACACGTGCGTCGCCTTGCCCACGGCACGCGCCCCCACCTGCGCCAGGCGCACCACATTGAGCGCACCCATCGCAAGCTTGAAGCCCTGGCCTCGCTCGCCCAGCAACGCCTCATCCTCCAGCACCACGTCGTTGAAGAACAGCTCCAGATGGGGGGTGCCACGCAAGCCCATCATCTTCTGGTCTTTGCCGACGGTGAAACCGCTCAAACCCTTGTCGACCATGAACATCGAAATCTCTTTGTCGCCAGTTCGGGCAGACACCAGAAAAAAGTCGGACCACTCGCCATCACTGATGAAGTGCTTGCTGCCGTTCAGAACCCACTGGCCCTGGCTGTTGCGTTTGGCATGGGTTTTGATGCCCGCAGCATCCGACCCCGCACCGGGTTCGGTGATCGCGATGGCGCAGGTGCGTTCGCCACGCACAGCCGGCTGGAGCCAGCGCTGCACCTGACTGCCCTTGCAATGCAGCAGCGGTTCGTACACATTGCCAAAGGCGCGACGGATGAGGATGTCTGAGGTGTGGCCGAACTGCTCTTCACACAGGACACGGTCCAGGTTCGACAAGCCCCCGCCACCCTGCTCGGCAGGCATGTTCAGGGCATACAGGCCCAGGGCCTTGGCCTTGGCGTGGATCGCCTGGCCCACAGCCTGCGGCAGGACACCTGTCTGCTCCAGTTCATCCTCCAGGGGGCGCAATTCTTCAGCGATGAAGCGACGGACGGTGTCGATCATCATTTTCTGTTCGTCGTTGAGTGCAAAGTCCATGGGGTTCTAGCTTTCGATTGAGATTGAGACGCCTGCGGCGTGGTGCGCGGCGATGTATCCAAAGGTCATGGCCGGGCCCAGCGTGATGCCGCCGCTGGGGTAGTTCCCGCCCATGATGCTGTTCATGTCGTTGCCACAGGCATACAGGCCCTGCACGGCAGCGCTGGAATCACGCAGGACCTGGGCATGGGCGTTGACCATCAGCCCGGCAAAGGTGCCCAGGCTGCCGGGGACGACCCGAACCGCATAGAACGGC
>JBDKJB010000212.1:0-4499 GCA_039796835.1 Pseudomonadota bacterium
ACCGGACCCTGCGGCCCGTGCTCGGAAATCTTCTTCGACCACGGCCCCGAGGTGGCTGGCGGCCCCCCAGGCAGCCCCGATGCCGACGGCGACCGCTACATCGAAATCTGGAACCACGTGTTCATGCAATTCGACATGCAGCCCGACGGCAGCGTCAAGAAGCTGCCCGCGCCCTGCGTGGATACGGGCATGGGCCTGGAGCGCTTGGCGGCCATCCTGCAGCACGTGCACAGCAACTACGAGATCGATATTTTTGAGGCACTGATCCAGGCAGCAGCCATGGAGACGGGTTGCGCGGATCTGGCCAACCCCTCGCTCAAGGTGATCGCCGACCACATCCGCGCCACGGCCTTCCTCGTCAGCGACGGTGTGGTGCCTTCTGCGGACGGGCGGGGCTATGTGCAACGCCGCATCATCCGCCGCGCCATCCGCCATGGCTACAAATTGGGGCAGAAGAAGCCGTTCTTTCACAAGCTGGTGCCGACCCTGGTGGCGCTGATGGGCGACGCCTATCCGCGCCTGAAGGACAACGCGCCCCAGGTGATGCAGGTGCTGAAGGCCGAAGAAGAGCGGTTTTATGAGACGCTGGCGACAGGCATGGAGATTCTGGATGAAGAAATTGCGCGCGGCAAAGGTGAATGGTCTCGAACGTCAGTAACTCAGATTGGAGAAAAAAAGCATCACAAGATGGAAATCAGTGTCCCTCAGACTCTGCTTGGAGGGACCTTCGTTTTAAGTGGTGAGCTTGCCTTCAAACTCCACGACACCTATGGCTTCCCGCTGGACCTCACACAAGACGTCTGCCGCGAACGTGGCGTGCAGGTGGATGTTGACGGTTTCAATGCTGCGATGGACAAGCAAAAAGCCACCGCGCGGGCGGCGGGCAAGTTCAAGATGGACCGGGCGCTGGACTATTCCGGCAGTGCCAATACCTTCGTGGGTTATGAAAAGCTTGAGATTGCTACCAAAATAGTAGCTATCTATGTCGATGGATTGTCGGAAAAAGAACTCAAATCAGGTCAAGAAGGCGTGGTGGTGATGGATGCGACGCCCTTCTATGCCGAATCCGGCGGGCAGGTGGGGGACGCCGGGACGCTGCGCGGTGCCGGGAGCCTGTTTCAGGTGGATGACACGCAAAAGATCAAGGCCGACGTCTACGGTCACCACGGCAGCTTGGCACAGGGAGCGCTCAAGGTGGGTGATGCGGTCACGGCGCAGGTCAACCTGACACTGCGTGCGGCCACCGTGCGCAACCACAGTGCCACGCACCTGATGCACAAGGCCTTGCGCGAAGTACTGGGCAGCCATGTGCAGCAAAAGGGCAGCCTGGTGAACGCCGAGCGCACGCGCTTTGACTTTGCCCATGGCGGGCCGGTGACAGTTGAGCAGATCAAGGCCATCGAAGCCCAGGTCAATGCCGAGATTCTGGCCAACGTGGCCACCCAGGCTCGCGTCATGTCAATCGACGAAGCGCAGAAAACCGGCGCGATGATGTTGTTTGGGGAAAAGTATGGTGACAGTGTGCGTGTGCTTGACATCGGCGGTAGCCGTGAACTCTGTGGCGGCACGCATGTGCAGCGTACCGGCGACATCGGCTTTTTCAAAGTCGTGGCCGAAAGCGGCGTGGCTGCCGGCGTGCGCCGGATCGAAGCTGTCACAGGCTTGGGGGCACTGACGCTTGTCCAGGGCCTCGAGGCTCAGGTGGAAAGCGCTGCCGTGGCGCTGAAAACAGCGCCTGCTCAGCTGCAGGAGCGCATCACGCACACGCTGGAGCACGTCAGGTTGCTGGAAAAAGAGCTTGCGATGCTGAAAGGCAAGCTGGCTTCGTCCCAGGGTGATGGCCTGCTGGCCCAGGCGCTGGAACTGACCGCGGCCGACGGCAAGACGCTCAAGTTGCTCGTGGCCTCGCTCGAAGGTGCGGACGTGAAGCAGTTGCGTGACAGCATGGACAAGCTCAAGGACAAGCTCAAGAGCGCCGTCATCGTGCTGGCCGTGAAAGACGGCGGCAAGGTGCAGGTGGCGGCGGGCGTCACGGCCGACTGGACGGCCAAGGTCAAGGCCGGTGAGCTGGTCAACCATGTGGCCAGCCAGATTGGCGGCAAGGGCGGGGGCAAACCCGACCTGGCGATGGCCGGGGGCACCGACGCTGCAGCCTTGCCAGGTGCTCTGGCCAGCGTGCAGGCCTGGGTGCAAGCCAAGGTCTGACCCGCCGCACAGCATGCCAAGCAAGCACTGGCAGGCCAGGCTGTCGCTGAACTACCGCTTGCAGGGCGGGCGCACGCTGTGTGATTTCTCGCACGATGGGCCCTTGAGGGTGTTGCAAAGCCTGTACCCGGAAGGTGAGGGCATTTGCCACAATGTGCTGGTGCACCCACCGGCAGGCCTCACGGGTGGCGATGTCCTCAGCATTGACGTGCAGGTGACCGCGGGTGCGCATGGCCTCATCACCACCCCGGGTGCCACGCGCTTCTATCGCAGCAGCGGTGAGCCGTGTGCACAGCGCGCTGTGGTGCATGTGGCGGCCGGGGCGCGCCTGGAGTGGCTGCCTCTGGAAAACATCGCCTACAGCGGATGCCTGGCTGAAAACGCGCTTTCGATCAGACTGGAGCCCGGGGCTCAGATGCTGGGATGGGACGCGAGCGTGCTGGGTTTACCGGCCTCTGGCCTGGGTTTCGAGCAGGGGTACTTTTTGCAAAGCCTGCACATGCCCGGCGTCTGGCAAGAGCGTGGGCGCGTGGATGCGTCCGATCAGCGGCTGTTGAATTCTCCTCTGGGCCTCAACGGCAAGACATGTTGGGGGACGGTGTATCTGTTGCGGGGAGAGGCTTGGCCCTACGCCGAGCGTGATGCGTTGCTGGATGCTGCGCGGGACGCGATTCAGTCTCTGCCGCAGGGCGAAGGCCAGGGTCTGACCGCAGGGGCCACCAGCCCGCATGCCCAGGTGATGGTTGTGCGGGTGTTGGCCGACTCATCAGAAGGGGCGATGAACCTGTGCCGGGGTGTTTGGGCGGCCTGGCGTGCGCAAGCCTGGGGCTTGAGCGGGTCTGCCCCCCGCATCTGGTCCACGTGAGCAGGCTCTAGATGGCCACCAGCTGGCGGATGCCCTTGGCTTGCATCTCGCTGCCCGGGCCCCGCGCAATGACCTCGCCGCGTTGCATCACCAGGTAATCGTCGGCCAGTTCTTCGGCAAAGTCGTAGTACTGCTCGCACAGCAGGATGCCCATGTCACCGCGGTCGGCCAGCATGCGGATGACGCGGCCAATGTCCTTGATGATGCTGGGCTGGATGCCTTCGGTGGGTTCGTCGAGCACCAACAGTTTTGGTTTGGCGGCCAGCGCGCGGGCGATGGCCAGTTGCTGCTGCTGGCCGCCCGACAAATCCCCGCCACGGCGCCTGCGCATCTGCGCCAGCACGGGGAAGAGCTCGAACAGCTCGGGCGGGACTGGCGTGCTACCACTTTTGTAGGCCAGGCCCATGCGCAGGTTGTCTTCCACGGTCAGGCGGGCAAAGATCTCGCGGCCCTGCGGCACGAAGCCGATGCCGGCGCGCGCGCGCTGGTAGCTCGTCATGCCGTCGATGGGCTTGCCTTCCAGCACGATGCTGCCGGACTTGATCGGCACCAGGCCCATCAGGCTCTTGAGCAGCGTGGTCTTGCCCACGCCGTTGCGGCCGAGCAGCACGGTGATCTTGCCCATGCGCACCTGCAGACCCACGCCGCGCAGGATGTGCGAGCCGCTGTAGTACTGGTGGATGCCCTCCAGTTGCAGCAGCGTTGCAGATCCAGTGTTGACGGCTTCAGCGGCCAAGATACACCTCGATCACTTTGTCGTTGGCCTGCACTTCGGCCAGGCTGCCCTGGGCCAGCACCGAGCCTTCGTGCAGCACGGTCACGATCTCCGAGATGGCGCCCACAAAGCCCATGTCGTGCTCCACCACCATCAGGCTGTGCTTGCCTTTGAGGCTCAGGAAGAGCTCGGCCGTGCGGGCGGTTTCCTCGTCGGTCATGCCGGCCACCGGCTCGTCGAGCAGCAGGAGCTTCGGGTCCTGCATGAGCAGCATGCCGATCTCCAGCCACTGCTTCTGGCCGTGGCTCAGGTTGCCGGCCTGGGCATTGACCTCCGCAGCCAGGTGGATGGTTTGCAGGACCTCGGCCAGGCGGTCGCTCTGCGCGGAATCGAGCTTGGCCGCCAGCGCGCGGCGCACGCGCTTGTCGGTCTTCAGGGCGAGTTCGAGGTTTTCGAACACGGTGAGTTGCTCGAACACCGTGGGCTTCTGGAACTTGCGGCCAATGCCCATCTGGGCGATCTCGGGCTCGTTGTGGCGCAGCAGGTTGATGGTGGAACCGAAGAAGACCGTGCCGCTGTCGGGCCGCGTCTTGCCGGTGATGATGTCCATCATCGTCGTCTTGCCGGCGCCGTTGGGGCCGATGATGCAACGCAGCTCGCCCGGCGCGATGTCCAGGCTCAGGCCGTTGATGGCCTTGAAGCCGTCGAAGCTGA
>JBDKJB010000213.1:0-4479 GCA_039796835.1 Pseudomonadota bacterium
CAAAGACGCGTAAGTGAAAGACGCGTTCATATCGGGCGCTGGGCGTGGTCGTTGGATGGAATGAATCGCCCGGTTTAGCTCACACAACCAACGGCAAGCTCCGCAACCGCTTGCCCGTCAGCGCAAACAGCGCATTGCCCACCGCAGGTGCCAGCGGCGGCACGCCGGGCTCGCCCACGCCTGCGGGGTAGCGTTCACTTTTGACGATGTGCGTCTCCACCACGGGTGCTTCGGCCAATTTCAGCATGGGGTAGGTGTTGAAGTTGGTCTGCTGCACCACGCCGTCCACGATGTCGATCTGACCATAGAGCGCGGCGGTCAACGCAAAGATGACCGAGCCCTCGATCTGCTGCGCCACGATCTGCGGGTTGACGACGGTGCCGCAGTCGATGGCCACCACCACCCGGTGCACGCGGGGCTTGCCGTCTTGCAGCGACACCTCGGCCACCTCGGCGACGATGCTGCCAAAGCTCTCGTGCAGGGCGATGCCGCGGGCGCGGCCCTGTGGCAGCGGCTTGCCCCAACCGGCTCGATCTGCGGCCAGCTGCAGCACGGCGGAAAAGCGCGGCATGTGCTTTAACAGTGCGAGGCGGAAGGCCAGCGGGTCCTGCCGGGTCTCAAATGCGATTTCGTCCACAAAGCTCTCGGAGATGAAGGCGTTGTGGGAATGCCCAACGCTGCGCCAGTTGCCGACCGGCACCCCGGACCGCGCAGCCACATGGGTCATGCGCTGGTGCTCAAAGGCGTAAGGCAGGTCGAACAGACCTTCGGCGCTGGATTTATCGGGCATGTCCACGGGGCCAGCCAGCTCGGGCAGCACGCGCTGCATGAAACGCGGCGTGATGGCGTCGCCTGCCGATGTGATCTGCAGGCTGCTGCCTGCGCCCGGCACATGCACAGAGGCCTTGAGCTGCGCAACGTGCATGGGGCGGTAGACGTCGTGGGCCTGGTCTTCCTCGCGCGGCCACAGCAGCTGCACTGGTCGGCCACCGCAGTCCATGGCCACGCGCACGGCCTGCGCGACATGGTCCACCTCGAGCCGGCGGCCAAAGCCACCGCCGAGCAGCATCGCATGCAGGGTGACGGCTTCTTCCTTCACCCCCGCCGCCTGGGCGGCAGCGGCGCGGGCCGGCCCGGGCACCTGGGTGCCGACCCAGACCGTCACCTGGCCATCTTTCACCTGTGCGGTGCAGTTCATCGGCTCCATGCAGGCATGGGCCAGATAAGGTGCGGAATAGGTGGCTTCGACCACGCGGTTGGCACGCTGGTGCGCGGCCGCCACGTCACCCTGGGCGTGAAAAGTAAAACCATTGCCCGTCTCGGCCAGACGGGTGAGCGTCTTTTCAATGTCGGCGCTGTTCACGGCACCGGTGGGGTTGGGCTTCCAGATGGCGTCCACAGCGGCCGCGCCCTGCCGTGCGTGCCAGCTGGTTTTGCCGACCACTGCAAAACCGGGGCTGCATCCCGCGTAGGGGGGCAATTGCACGAGGCGTTCGACACCGGGCAGAGCCAGTGCCGCTTGAGCATTGACACTGCTGAGCGACCCACCGAGCGGAGCCAATCGCACCGAGGCGAAGAGCAATCCCGGCGGCCGGGCATCGATGCCGAAGCGGGCACGGCCATCCACCTTGGCGGGCAGGTCGCTGCGGGGCGCAGGGGTGCCGATCAGCTTCCAGGCCTTGCGGTCTTTCAACCGGGCTTCGGTGACGGGGGCTTCGAATGCGGCCTGTGCAAAGGTGCCGAAATGGGCTTGTTTGCCCGAAGCATGCCGCAGCAGGCCGGCCTCGATGCGGATGTCTTCGGCCTTCACACCCCAGGCGCGGGCGGCGGCCTGCACCAGGGCGGTGCGGGCCAATGCTGCCGCCATGCGCAGAGGCTCCCAAGCGTCGGCCACGCTGCTGCTGCCGCCCGTGGCGTTCAGGCCCAGTTCACGCACGGCCTTGTCCAGCAGCCAGTGGGTGACACGCACCTTGGCTGCGGGCGGTTCGCCTTCGAGCGAAGTCGGATGAAAAGGCAAGGCGGCGCGCATCATGTGCACATTGCCATAGACGCTGTCGTGGCCGGCCTGCTCCAGGCGCACGCGAGCCAGCGGCACATCGAGCTCCTCGGCCACCAGCATGGGCAAGGCCGTGTGCACGCCCTGCCCCATCTCGGCCCGAGCCATGGCGAGGATGACGGCGCCATCGGACGCGATCTTGATCCAGCCGTTGAGGGCCACCTCACCTTGCTGGGGTGCAGCCATGTGTTGCGCTTTGCCGATGCGGCTGCGCATAGGGGCAACGCTCCAGCCGACCACGAGCGCACCGGCAGCACCGATGCCGCCGAGGATCCAGGTGCGGCGCTTCATGCTGCGCTCCCAGGCAGGGCCGCAACTCCTGCCATGGCTGGAAGGGGATTGCCTGCCGCGCGGTGGATGGCGCGGCGCACGCGCTGGTAGGTGCCGCAGCGGCAGATGTTGGTCATGGCCGCGTCGATGTCGGCGTCGGTCGGCTTGGGGGTCTTATCCAGCAGCGCAGCGGCGGCCATCAGCATGCCGCTCTGGCAATAGCCGCATTGCGGCACCTGTTCGGCGATCCAAGCCAACTGCAGTGGATGGGGCTGCTCGGGCGTGCCCAACGATTCGATGGTGCGCACGTCTTTGCCCGCGACGGTGGCCACTGGCATCACGCAGCTGCGCGTGGCCACCCCATCCACACGCACGGTGCAGGCACCGCAGGCGGCAATGCCACAGCCAAACTTGGTGCCCGTGAGGTTCAGCTCATCACGCAGCAGCCACAGCAGCGGCATGTTCGGGTCGGCCTGGGTCTGGACGGCCCGGCCATTGATGTTCAGGTCCATGACGTGCTCCTGCTTGCTCAGCCCAGGACTGCTTCGATGTCGGCCGCCAGACTTTCAGGGGTGTCGGTTGGCGCATACCGCTTGACCACCCGGCCGTCCTTGCCGACCAGAAACTTGGTGAAGTTCCATTTGATGGCTTTGCTGCCCAGGAGGCCGGGGGCCTCTTCCGTCAGGTAGGCAAACAGCGGGTGCGCACCGCCGCCGTTGACGTCGATCTTTTCCATCATCGGGAAGCTCACGCCATAGTTGAGCTGACAGAACTCGGCGATCTCTGCGTTGCTGCCGCTGTCCTGGGCACCAAACTGGTTGCACGGGAAGCCCAGCACCACCAGACCGCGTGCACCATAGGTCTGGTGCAATTCTTCCAGCCCGCCAAACTGCGGCGTGAACCCGCAGGCGCTGGCGGTGTTGACGATGAGCATGGCCTGGCCCTTGAACCGGCTGAGCTTGACGCTTTTGCCCTGGATGCTGTTGGCGGAAAAGTCGTACACGGAACTCATGGCGCGTTCTCCTTGTGGCGGGATGAAATGGCGGCCAGCGCCGTGCTACCCATGCAGGTGGTCGTTGCGGGCGATGTCCATCAGATGCTCGACCTCGGCTTGGTGCTCGCGCAGGTTACGCGCATGCCAGCGGCCAATCCACCACATGATGCCCGACACCACCAGGCCGAAGGCGACGATGGCACCGTAGTCGGACAGGCCGGCACCAATGGCTGCACTGTAGGCGATCCCGAGCAGCAGGATGGACAGGTTTTCATTGAAGTTCTGCACCGCAATCGAACGGCCCGCGCCCATCAGGTTGTGCCCTCGGTGCTGCAGCAACGCGTTCATGGGCACGACCATGAACCCGCCCACCAGTCCCAGGCCGATGAGGAAAGGCACGGCCACCCATACATTGCCGACAAACACCAGCAGGATCACCAGTACCCCCATGACCACGCCCATAGGGATGACCCGGGGCCCATCGGTGAGCTTCATCTTCAGCGAAGCCGCCACGGCTCCGGCTGCCAGGCCCAGGGCCACCACGCCCTGCAAGGTCGCCGCCTGAGTGACGGTGTACCCCAGGGCCACGGCGGCCCAGGTGATGACCACGGTCTTGAGGTTGCCGGCCGCCCCCCAGATCAGGGTAGTGCTGGCCAGGGAGATCTGGCCCAGTCGGTCGCGCCACAGCCGCATGTTGCACGCCCAAAAGTCCGGCAGCAGGCTGAGCACGCGCGCCGGCATGGGCCGCATTTCGACGCCGGTGTGGGGGATGCGTTTGTTGAATCCCGCTGCCAGCAGGTACACCCCCATCAGGACGCACAGGGCTGCTTCAGGCGGCGTGTCGATGCCCGTTTCGATCCAGGGGATGTCGACACCGGTGACGGCCCGAGCCATGAGCGGCCCCACCAGCTGGCCACCAATCAGCACCCCCAGGATGATGGACGCCACGGTCAGCCCCTCGATCCAGCCGTTGGCCTTGACCAGCTGGGAGGCCGGCAGCAGCTCGGTCAGGATGCCGTATTTGGCGGGGGAGTACGACGCGGCACCAAAGCCCACGATGGCGTACGCGAGCAGCGGATGCAGGCCCAGCAGCATGAACAGGCACCCTACGATCTTGATGCCATTGCTGATGAGCATGACCTTGCCCTTGGGCAAGGAG
>JBDKJB010000214.1:0-4460 GCA_039796835.1 Pseudomonadota bacterium
CCAGACGCTGTGACCGGCCCCGGCGTTCGTTAAACTGCCATGCTTTGAGAGCCAGAGAGCCATGACCGTCATCACCAACATCGAAGACCTGCGCGTCCTGCACGAGCGGCGCACACCGCGCATGTTCTATGACTACTGCGACTCGGGCTCCTGGACCGAAGGCACGTACCGGGCCAACAGCGCAGATTTCCAATCCATCAAGCTGCGCCAGCGCGTCGCCGTGAACATGGAAGGCCGCAGCACACGGACACAGATGCTGGGGCAGGACGTGGCCATGCCCGTCGCCCTGGCCCCCGTGGGGATGACCGGCATGCAGCACCCGGATGGTGAGATCCTCGCTGCCCAGGCTGCCAAAGCCTTTGGCGTGCCGTTCACCCTGTCCACCATGAGCATCTGCTCGCTGGAAGACATTGCCGAGCATACCGGACGGCACCCCTTCTGGTTCCAGCTTTACGTGATGCGCGACCGTGACTTCATCGAACGCCTGATCGACCGTGCCAAGGCGGCCAACTGCTCGGCGCTGGTGCTCACGCTGGACCTGCAGATCATCGGCCAGCGCCACAAGGATCTGAAAAACGGCTTATCGGCCCCCCCCAAGCTCACGCTGAAGAACATCGTCAACATGGCCACCAAGCCGCGCTGGTGCCTGGGCATGCTGCAGACGCCCCGGCGCAATTTCGGCAACATCTTCGGCCATGTGAAGGGCATCGAAAACATGGGCAATCTGTCTGAATGGACGGCCAAGCAGTTTGACCCGCGCCTGAACTGGGGCGATGTGGAATGGATCAAGAAGCGCTGGGGCGGCAAGCTGGTGCTCAAGGGCATCCAGGACGTCGAAGACGCCAAACTGGCCGTGCAAAGCGGTGCAGACGCGCTGATCGTCAGCAACCATGGCGGTCGCCAGCTGGACGGGGCACCCTCGTCCATCCGCGCGCTGCCTGCCATCGTGGCGGCCGTGGGCAGCCAGATCGAGGTGCACATGGACAGCGGCATCCGCAGTGGTCAGGACGTGCTCAAGGCCGTGGCCCTGGGTGCCAAGGGCACCTACATCGGCCGCGCGTTCAACCACGGCCTGGGTGCCCTGGGCGGCCCGGGTGTGACCAAGGCACTCGAGATCATCCACAAGGAACTGGACCTGACCATGGCCTTTTGCGGTCGCACCGACATCCGCACGGTGGACAGCAGCATCCTGCTGCCCGGCACTTTCTGACCTCTGCCGTGGCGTCTGTGCCCGGCTGGATCTGGATTCCGATCGTCATCGCGGCGGCGGCCTTCCAGACCGTCCGCAATGCGGCCCAGCGCAGCCTGGTGAAGGAACTCGGCACATTGGCCGCCACGCTGGTGCGTTTTTTGTATGGCCTGCCCTTTGCGATGCTCTGGCTCGCAGCCGTGGTCTGGGCGCTGCCCAAGGGTGGCATACCCATGGTTTTCACACCTGGGTACGGACTGTGGCTGGCCACCGGCGCTGTCGCGCAGATCCTGGCGACAGCCTTCATGCTGCTGGCCATGAAGGAGCGCAACTTCGTCATCGGCGTGGCTCTGGCCAAGACAGAGGTGCTGCAGGCTGCACTGTTGGGCAGTGCGTTGCTGCTGGAGATCCCCCAAGGCTGGGCCTTGCTGGCCATCATATGTTCTGGCTTTGGCGTCGTCCTGCTGTCCATGCCCGCCACCGGCGCCTTACAGGCCCGTGCCTGGGTGGGCAAGGCTGCAACGGCCGGACTGGCCTCAGGGGCCTGCTTCGCCCTGGCCAGCGTCGGATATCGCGGTGCAGCCTTGGCCCAACCCGGGGTCTCGCCCTGGTTGGTGGGGGCGATGGGAGTGCTGCTGGCGCAACTGCTGCAATCGCTGTTGCTGGGGGGCTGGATTTCCTGGCGCGAGCCGGCCCGGCTGGCGCAGATCGCCCGTGCCTGGCGGGTGTCCACCCTTGCAGGTGCCATGGGCGCAGCGGCGTCCATCGGCTGGTTCACGGCTTTCGCACTGCGGCCGGTGGCCGACATCAAGACCCTGGGCCTGGTCGAAGTGCTGTTCAGCTACGCCGTCTCCCGCAAGCTCTTCGATGAAAGCCTCACCACAGCCGAACGCACAGGTCTGGCACTGGTAACCCTGGGGCTCGTCCTCATCTGTCTGCAGTTGTGATCCGTCGCATCGCCCACCTCGACATGGATGCGTTCTATGCATCGGTCGAACTGCTGCGCTTTCCGCAGCTCAAGGGGCTGCCAGTCGTCATCGGCGGCATGCGGCGCGACTTCGAGGCCATGTTGGCGCAGTTGCGCCAGGAGCAACCCGAGCGCGCCTGGACGCCGGACGACTGGCGCCACATCCCGGTGGAACGCTTCGCCAAACTGCAGGGCTACGTGGGCCGCGGGGTCATCACCACGGCGACCTACCCGGCGCGGCAGTTCGGCATCGGCTCGGCCATGGGCATGATGAAAGCGGCCAAGCTTTGCCCACAGGCCCTGCTGCTGCCGGTGGACTTTGCTGAATACCGCAAGTTCTCACGTCGCTTCAAGGACATCATCCTGGACATCGCGCCGGTCATGGAAGACCTTGGCGTGGACGAGGTCTACATCGATTTCACCGAGGTGCCTGGTGGCCAGCGCGAAGGCGGGCGCGTGCTGGCGCGCTTGATCCAGAAACGCATCCACGACGAGACCGGCCTGACATGCAGCGTGGGCGTCGCGCCCAACAAGCTGCTGGCCAAGATGGCCAGCGAGTTCAACAAGCCGCAGGGCATCTCCATCGTCTTCGACAGCGACCTGCAGCATAAGATCTGGCCCCTGGCCTGTCGCAAGATCAACGGCATCGGCCCCAAGGCCGATGAGAAGCTGCAGCGCCATGGCATCCGGCTGATCGGTGAGCTGGCGGCCCGGGACGAACAGTGGCTGATCGACACCTTCGGCCAGGCCACAGGTGCCTGGATGCACAGAGCCGCCTGGGGCCGCGACGACCGCCCGGTGGTCACACACAGCGAACCCGTGACAATCAGCCGCGAAACAACCTTCGAGCGCGACCTGCACGCCGTGACCGACCGCGCGGAACTGGGGGCCATCTTCACGCGCTTGTGCGAACAGCTCGCCGCCGACCTGCAGCGCAAGGGTTACGCCGGCAAAACCATCGGCATCAAGCTGCGCTACGACAACTTCAAGGCCGCCACTCGCGACATCACCATCGATCATCCGACAGCTGATGCCAAGGAAATCCGCCGTGTGGGTGGGTTGTGCCTGAAGCGGGTGCCACTGGACCGCAAACTGCGCCTGCTGGGGGTGCGGGTGGGCAGTTTGAATGACACTGGCCACTCTGCTGGTGATTCAAATAAGATAGCAAACTATCCTATTCCATCAACGGAAAATCGGGAACCTGAACTATTTTAAAGCTTGAAACTCAGGTTCTTCCGCACCTGCGCCTCAATCACACCCATCGCCGCCAGCGCCACGTGGTCCATCCAGGGCCGCGCCACCACCTGCACCCCTACCGGCAGGCCAGCGCTGCCTTCGCTCACGCGGCGGCACAGCTTGCGAATGATGTCTTTGGACGGGGGCAGCCCCGGCGCCTCATCGGGCCGCACGTGGGCGACGGGCACCACGCCAGCCGGGTACCCGAGCAGGTTGTACAGGGGGGAGTAGACCCCCGCGGTCAGCAGCTCGGTGCTGGCACCATGGGTATAGGCAGGCAGAGCACAGGGCGGGCACAGAATCACATCCAGCGGCCCGCCAGGGGCCTCATCCATGGCCCGCGTAAATCGCTGCTGGTAGCGCAGTTGCGCTTCGGTCATGTCCCAGAAATGTTTGCCGGAATAGTCGCCAAAAGCGCGCAGATTGCCAGCCAGGGTGGACTGGCCCAACAGAGGCAGCAGCCTCGCCAGCCCCTGCACGAGCCCGTTGGGCAACGAAGCCAAGGCCATCAACTGCGCCATCTGCGGGGCCTTGGCTCCGGGCCCATGCCGTTCCTTGAAGGTCCGCAATGCGTCACCGCCCAGCAGCCCCAAAAAAACGTCCATCGCCAGGCGGGTATCGGGCGGCTGCCATTCGGTCACCTGCGCGCCACGGGCCTTCAACGCAGCAGCTGCCTCGCGCACCGCGCGCTGCACTGCAGGCGCGCTGGGCACCAGGCCGTCGTCCACATAAAACCCCACGCGCACGCAGCTGGCATCTACCGCCTGCCAGTCGCCCAGCGGGCGGCTCGGCTCGAAGGGGCCGGTGCTGCCATTCATGATCTGCAAACCCAGCGCCACATCGGCCACATTCGGGGCGATGGGTCCGACCTGCGCCAAGATAGCCCGCTGCCCAGCGGGCATGAGCCAGGTCTGGTCGTCGCAGCGCCCCATGGTTGGCTTGATGCCAGCCACACCACAGAAATGCGAGGGGATGCGGATGCTGCCACCGATGTCGGATCCAATGCCGATGGGTGACGCACCCGCCGCCACCAGCGCGCCCTCGCCCCCGCTGCTGCCTCCGGCACTG
>JBDKJB010000215.1:0-4450 GCA_039796835.1 Pseudomonadota bacterium
CCGGAATCCTGCCTGCGCGGACATCATCGGCCCAGAACTGGTGGTGCTCGGTGGCCCAGGTTTCATCCACATAGCCTGTGCGCATTGCCCCGAAGGCACCGCGCACACCCAAGGTCCCCATGTAGATGTGCCCGGCGAACAAGGCCATCATCAGCATGGCTGCTCCGGCGTGCACCATGTGGGCCACCTGCATCGTGCCGCGCTCGTACACCAGGCTGGGCACCAGCTTGTCCAGCACCAGGCCAGACGTCACCACCACCAGGCCCAGGGTGAACACCCCCGCCCAGAACAAGATTTTTTCGCCCGCGTTGAAGCGGTGTGAGGGCACGTGCGCATCGCCACCCAACATGCCCCCCCCCTTGAGCAACCAGCTCAGGTCACCCGCACGCGGGAAGTTGTCCTTGACGAAAGTCAGGACCACCACCACCAGCGACACGGCAAACACGGGCCCGACGAAGTTATGGACATTCTTGAGGGCATACGTCACCCAACCGAACAACGACGAACCGATCACAGGTTGAAGGAAGTACTTGCCAAAGGCCATGACCAGTCCGGAGACCGCCAGGAGGCTGAACGCAATGGCATTTGTCCAATGGGCTGAACGCTCAAAAGGGGTGAAGCGCTCGATCTTGCGACCCGTAGGCTGTCCATGCAGCTCGATGGTGCCGCGCCGCCAGTAAAAAATGGCCAAGGCACCCACAGAGATCAGGATGAATGCAGCACCATAGGGAATGATCCATCGGTTGCGCACCTGCCGCCAGGCTTCGCCCGCCGTGGTCACCACTGCCCCAGGGTATTGAACCACCGGCTGCACCAGCACTCCCGCCTCGGGGGCTTGCGACTTGGGCAGGCTGCTGTACCCCTCCTTGCCAGAGCCGACGGCGCGCCACATGGGCGCATTGTTGCCAGGCTGCACCGCGGCACGCTGGCCATTGCTTTGCTTGGCATAGCCTGGATCCGCGGGCGCATCTGGCTTGACCTCAAAGATGTTCTGCCCCTGGATGCCAGTCGCAGGCGTGGCAGCAGGTTGAGCTGCCGGAGCAGCCTGCGCCGAGGCCCCCAGGGCAGTGCCCAGCAGCAGGCCAGCCAGCAGCAGCCTCAATGCCCCACGGTCAGGGCGCACGGGTGTATTCGTTTTGACCATTTTGGGTGCGTGTCCTGATCTGTTGCTCCCACGCCGTTTTGTCCCCGGGCTTCCAGGTACCGGTGTGGTAGGCCGACACTGTGGACCCGGTGGACGCAGCAGCGTCCTGCTTGGGCGCACCCAGGGTCTGCGGCTTTTCGCCGCAGGCAGCCAGAACCCCCAAGAGGGCCCAGACCCCTACCCATCGGATCGCACTGGAACGCGGGATCATGATTTGGCCCCCTGCTGCGGGGGTTGCCCCGCCTGCTTGGCACCATAGGCCGTGCCCCAGCCCCACACCTCGGCGCCTTTGCCGCGCTGCAGCACCCGGTTACGGAAGATGTCCGCCACCACGTCGCCATCACCACCGAGCAGGGCCTTGGTCGAGCACATCTCGGCGCAGATCGGCAGCTTGCCTTCGGCCAGGCGGTTGCGGCCGTATTTTTCGAATTCGGCATCGCTGCCATTGGCTTCAGGCCCGCCGGCACAGAAGGTGCATTTGTCCATCTTGCCACGCACGCCAAACGTGCCTGCCGACGGGAACTGCGGCGCACCGAACGGACAGGCGTAGGAGCAGTAGCCACAACCGATGCAGACGTCCTTGTCGTGCAGCACCACGCCTTCGTCGGTCTTGTAAAAGCAGTTCACCGGGCAGACTGCCATGCAGGGCGCATCCGAGCAGTGCATGCAGGCCACCGAGATCGACTTCTCACCAGGCACGCCGTCATTGAGGGTGACCACCCGCCGGCGGTTCACCCCCCAGGGCACGTCATGTTCGGCTTTGCAGGCGGTGACGCAGCCATTGCACTCAATGCAGCGCTCGGCATCGCAGATGAATTTCATTCTTGCCATGTCGTTCCCCTCAGGCCGCCCGCTCGATCTGGCACACGGTGGTCTTGGTCTCTTGCATCATCGTGACGATGTCATAGCCATAGGTGGTTGCGGTGTTGGCAGCTTCACCACGCACGATCGGCGCTGCGCCGCCGGGGTAGTAGGCCCCGAGATCGGCACCCTGCCAGTGCCCGGCAAAGTGGTAGGGCATGAACGCAGTTTCTTTGTCCACCCGCTCCGTCACCAGGGCCTTGACCTTGATGCGCGCGCCCGTTGGGCTGGACACCCACACCGCGTCACCATTGCGGATGTTGCGGTCGTTGGCGGCCTGCGGATTGATCTCGATGAACATGTCCTGCTGCAGTTCCGCCAGAAAACGGTTGGAGCGTGTTTCGTCACCCCCGCCTTCGTACTCGACCAAGCGCCCGCTGGTGAGGATGAGCGGGAACTGCTTGCCGATGTCCTTGTTTTTCTCCTGCAGGGACTTGAAGAGGATCGGCAGCCGCCACGCCAGCTTGCGGTCATCGTGGGAGGGGTACTTGGCCACCAGTTCCGGTTTGGTGGAATAGATCGGCTCTCGGTGTTGCGGGATCGGATCCGGGAAGTTCCAGACCACGGCGCGCGCCTTGGCGTTGCCAAAAGGATGGCAGCCATGGTTCTGCATGAACACGCGAATCATCCCTCCACTGGGGTCGGTTTTCCAGTTTTTCCCTTCGGCTGCCTTTTGTTCTGCCTCGGTCAGCTCGCTCCACCAACCCAGCTTTTTGAGCAGCACATGGTCTAGTTCCGGATACCCGGTGGTGATGTCTGAGCCTTTTGAATGGGAACCATCTTCGGCCAGCAGGTTCTCGCCATTGCGCTCCACGCCAAAATTGGCCCGGAAGTTCCCGCCCCCCTCCATGACGTGTTTGGAGGTGTCATACAGGTTGGGCGAGCCCGGATGCTTAAGCGCAGGTGTGCCATAGCAGGGCCAGGGCAGGCCAAAGTAGTCACCGTCCAGCTGGTAGCCGGTTTCTTTGTCCACGCCTCCCTTGGCCCGCAGGGTGTTGACGTCAAACACATGCATGTTGCGCATGTGGGCCTTCAGGCGCTCGGGGCTCTGACCCGTGTAGCCAATGGTCCAGACGGCACGATTCATCTCGCGCAGGATGTCCTCTGGCACGGGTTCGTCCATGCCCTTGACCTTCTGCATCTTGTAGTTCTTGACCAGTTGCTCGCCAAACCCAAGCTTCTGGGCCAACTGGTACATGATCATGTGATCGGTACGAGACTCAAACAGGGGGTCCATCACCTTTTCGCGCCACTGCAGCGAGCGGTTGGAGGCAGTGACCGAGCCGCTCGTCTCGAACTGGGTGGTGGCCGGCAGCAGGTACACCGCCCGGTTCGGATTGGCCGCCGACTTGCCCGGCATGGCCGCCATCGCCGCTGTGGCGCTGGGAAACGGATCCACCACCACCAGCAGGTCCAGCTTGTCGAGCGCCGTCTTGAGCTCCAGGCCCCGAGTCTGCGAGTTGGGTGCATGCCCCCAATAGAACAAGCCGCGCAGATTGCTGTCCTGGTCGATGAGCTCGTTTTTCTCCAGCACACCGTCCACCCAGCGCGACACGGTCATGCCGGGCTTGGTCATCATGCCCGGGGCGTAGCGGCCCTTGATCCACTCGAAGTCAACGCCCCAGTTGTTGGCATAGTGTTTGAACGCGCCTTCAGCGATGCCGTAGTAGCCGGGCAGGGAGTCAGGGTTGCAGCCGATGTCGGTAATGCCCTGCACGTTGTCGTGCCCGCGGAAGATGTTGGCGCCGCCGCCGCTCTTGCCAACATTGCCCAGCGCAAGCTGCAAGATGCAAGACGCTCGGACCATGGCATTGCCAATGGTGTGCTGGGTGTGGCCTACGCACCAGACCAAGGTACTGGGGCGGTTTTCGGCCATGGTCTTGGCCACATTGAAGCACGTGGCTTCATCGACACCACTGGCTTCGAGCACTTTGTCGGGTGTCCATTTCGCCAGAACATCCTCACGCACCTTGTCCATGCCCCAGACACGGTCATTGATGTATTTTTTGTCTTCCCAGCCGTTCTTGAAGACATGCCAGAGCACGCCGAACAGGAAGGGAATGTCTGACCCCGACCGGATGCGCACATATTGGTCGGCCTTGGCCGCCGTGCGGGTGAACCGGGGGTCCACCACAATCATCTTGGCTCCCTTTTCCTTCGCGTGCAACATGTGCATCACGGAAACCGGATGTGCTTCGGCCGCATTGGAGCCGATGTACATTGCAGCCTTCGTGTTCTGCATGTCGTTGTACGAGTTGGTCATCGCACCGTATCCCCACGTATTCGCCACACCGGCGACAGTCGTGGAGTGGCATATTCGAGCCTGGTGGTCACAGTTGTTGCTGCCCCACATGCTCATCCACTTGCGAAGCAGGAAACCCTGCTCGTTATTGTGTTTGCATGACCCGACCACAAAGATCGAATCCGGTCCGCTGGCTTTGCGAA
>JBDKJB010000216.1:0-4445 GCA_039796835.1 Pseudomonadota bacterium
GCCCCTTCTGTGGAAGCCCCACCAAAATGCACCACGGCATCCACATCCTTGAGCAGGGCCAGGACAGCCTGCTCATCCGCCAGGTTGGCCTGTTGCAGCTCTTCGCCCGCCTGCGCAACCCCGAGGTCCGCAATGTCCGACAGGCGCAGCACATCGCAATTCGACTTCAGGGGGCCCCGCATGGCCTGACCGAGGCCACCTGCCGCGCCGGTCATGAGGATGCGGTGATGTGATCGGAGGGTCATGGCAAGATTCCTTTCCGGGGCAGCGTCGATGTTGAAGCGGGTTGACACAGGTTAAGTTGTCTGATAACCTATCACCTTTTGCAGGATTCTAATACAAGAAATGTCTTACGCGCCCTACTTTGTGCGACGCCCCCGAGGACGTGTCGAGACGGTGGTGGACGCCATCCTGAACCAGGTGCGCAGCGGCGAGCTCAAGCCCGGCGACCGCCTGCCCACCGAAGCCGATGTGACAGCGCAGTTCAGCGTCAGCCGGACCGTGGTTCGCGAGGCGCTGTCACGCCTGCAGGCTCAGGGACTGGTCGAGACACGCCATGGCGTCGGCACCTTTGTGCGTGACGGCGGGAGCGCCCCCGCACTCAACCTCGGGCGCGTCCAGCCTGGCTCCCTGGCTGAAGTGATCGCCCTGCTGGAGCTGCGCATCAGCATCGAAACCGAAGCCGCCAGCCTGGCCGCCCAGAGGCGTACTCCGGCGCAGCTGCAAGCCATCCACTCCGCGCTGGCCGACTTCCAGCATGCCCTGTCCAGCAATGATGCAAACATCGAAAGCGATCTGCGCTTTCACCTCGAAGTGGCCCGCGCCACCGGAAATACGCACTTCCCCGACCTCTTGTCCCACTTGGGCGATAAAGCCATTCCGCGCAAGCACCTGGACACCGCACGGGCCGCACTGGAGGGGCGCAGCACCTACCTGCTGAAGGTGCTGGGGGAACATGAAAGCATCTACAACGCCATCCGCAACCAGGACTCCGAAGCCGCCCGCGCCGCGATGCGCACCCACCTGTCCAACAGCTGTGACCGCCTGCGTAAGGCCCAATTGGGTGCCGGATTTTCATGATCAATGAAAATAATCGGATATTTCCGATATTTCATAATGATCGTTAGCTATCAAATAGATAGTATTTCCCAAATTTTAGTGGTATGATGACTAACATCTTTCCCGATGTGGCAGCCCGTGCCGCCTTCATGGAAGGCGTCAAGGACGTCATGATCGTCTCGCCCTCCTTCATTCCATTTGCGCTGGTGTGCGGGGTGGGTTCGGTCAATGCCGGGCTGTCCACCTCGGCCGCCCTGGCCTTGCCCGCGCTCGTGTACGGCGGCTCCTCGCAGGCGGTGTTGCTGCAGTTTCTGCAGAATTCCGCAGCCCTGTGGATTGCGGTGCTGTCTGGCCTGGTGGTCAATCTGCGCATGGCCATCTACAGCGCCGCCATGGCCCCCTGGGTGCGCCATCTGCCCCTGCACAAGCGCATGCTGGCCGCGTCCTGTCTGGTGGACAACGCCTTCGCTTTCACGCAGCGCTGGCGTGAGGACCGTCCCGGCAACCCCAACTTCCTGTGGTACTACGCCGGCGTCTCGGCCATTCTGTGGCCCAACTGGGTGCTGTTTTGCGCGACCGGGGTTCTGTTCGGCAGCGTGGTGCCCGCGTCATGGCAGCTGGACTTCTGCATCCCGCTGTCCTTCATCTCGATCATGGTCCTTCAGGTGCGCAGCCGGGCGCTGGTCGCCGCGGCCATCACCGGCGGCGCGGCCAGTGTGATGCTGTTTGACCTGCCTCTCAAGCTGGGGCTGATCGCCGCCTGCCTGTGTGGCATGGTGGCCGGTCTGTTGGTGCAGAAATTTGGTGAGCAATGAACTTTGACGCATTCACCAGCTGGGCGATTGTGCTGGGCCTGGCACTGGGCACCTTCCTCATCCGCTACAGCTTCATTGGCTTTTTTGCCAACCGCGACATTCCGGCTTGGCTGGAGCGAGCCCTGCAGTTCATGGTGCCGGCCATCTTTGCCGCCATTGTGGCCAGCGGCGTAGCCGTGAGCGGCCAGCGCATCGCCGGGCTGGAGCAATGGCCGCGCTACGCCGCAGCTGCCATCGCGCTGGCCGTCGCGCTGCGCTTCAAAGGCAACCTGCCGGCCACCGTCATCAGTGGCATGGTGGCGCTGCATGCCCTGCCGTGGATGGCGTCAGTGCTTCTGGCCTGAGTTCACATTTCCGCCACCACACGGCCGATCAACTGGCCGGCCTTGAGCTGGTCCAGTGTTTCTGAAATGCGGTCGGCCGCCCGCTTCTCGACCGGCAGGGCCTTGAGCTTGCCGGCCTTGGCCAGGGCCACCACCTCGCGCAGCTCCTGCACGTTGCCCACATAGCTGCCCTGGATCGTGATGGCGCGCTGCACCGTCGGCACGATGGACAGCGGAAATTCGCCACCGTACAGCCCGCACACCACATATCTGCCGCCTTTGCGCAGCGTGGCATAGGCCAGCTGCAGGGTTGGCACGGCCCCGACCAGATCCACAGCGCCATAGATGAACCCGCCCGTGGTGGCCTTGAGCTGGTCCAGCGCATCGGCCGCACCGGCAGCCACGCAGGCCGCCGCCCCCACGGCACGCGCAGCGTCAAACTTGGCCGGGTCCAGGTCGGCCACCACAATGCGCTGGTGCCCCATCGCCCTGAGCATTGCGACCGCAGACAGACCCAGGCCGCCCGCGCCCAGCACCAGCACCCATTCGTCGTCAGGGATCGGTTTGAGCTTGGCCACCGCTGAATAGGTGGTCAGGCCCGAACACGCCAGCGTCGACGCCCACAGCGGGTCCAGCCCTGCCACATCCACCAGATAGCGCGGGTGCGGCACGATCAGATGGTCGGCATAGCCGCCGGAACGCTGCACACCCAAAAAGCGGGGCACCATGCACAGGTTGTCGTCGCCGGCCAGACAGCGCGGGCAGCTGCCGCAGCCTGTCCAGGGAAAGACCAGCATGTTCTGGCCCAGTGGGACGCCCTGGGCATCAGGCCCGGCCGCGATGACCTTGCCATAAGGCTCATGGCCCATGGTCACGGGTAGCTTCATGCCGCGATCGGACATGTGGAATTTCTTGCCCCCACCGAGGTCGAAGTAGCCATCCCGGATGTGCACATCGCTGTGGCACACGCCACAGTATTGGATGCGCACCAACACCTCGGTGCCTGTCGGCACGGGGGTGGATTTCAAAACCTTCTGCAGGGGTTGACCCCACTCGACGACGTCATAACTTTGCATGGTGCCTCCTGATGAACTCATTGTGGCCGAAGTGGTGGAGGGTTCAGCCCGTGTCCCGCAAAGCCAATGAAAACCCCAGGTCACACCGCAACGGCTCATTCTGTCGCCCCTCCAGCCGGGCCAGCAGCATGGTGGCGGCCAACTCGCCCATTTCCTGCATGGGCACCCGCACGCTGCTCAGGCGCGGGGCCAGGCATTCGGCCATGCCGGTGTCAGCAAACCCCATCACGGCAAGCTGCCCCGGCACCGCCCAGCCGATGCGTTGGCACTCGAACAGCGCACCCGCCGCCAGGCCATCATTGCCGCAGAACAGGGCCTGTGGCCGTTCGAGCGGATATTCGTCATGCTGTCGCTGCAACTGCTGCACCACAGCGCAGCCGCCCGCAAAGAACGCGCCGGCAGGCAGCCGCTGCACCTGCAACCGGGCCCCCGGCGTGGCCGCAACGGCCTGGCGCACGCCCTCCAACCGGGCGCTGCTGCGCTCATCAGGCCCGCCAGCGAAGCACAGCCGGCGTAAACCTTGCACCAGAAAATGCTGCGCCACGCTGCGCCCTGCCTCGAGATTTGAAAACCCCGCCACCATGTCCAGCGGTTTGGCCGGGAGGTCCCAGGTCTCGACCACCGGGACAGCTGCCTCCCGGATGCGCCGGCGCGTCAGCACCGAATGCCGGCTGCCCGTCAGCACCAGGCCATCCACACGACGCCCCAGGAACGCGGCCACCAGGGCCTCTTCCTGCTTGGGCTCGTAGTTTGTCTGTCCCAAAAGCAGCTGGTAGCCGGCAGCAGCCAAGCGCTCCCCGAGGGCACGGACCGTGGCCGAGAAGATCGAGTTGTCGACCGTGGGCACGATCGCCCCGACGATCCGGCTGCGGCTGGACGCCAGGCTGCCCGCCATCAGGTTGGGCACATACCCCAGCGACCTGACAGCCTCCTGCACCCTCGCCAGTGTGCTTGCCGCCACGAGCTTCGGCGCGCTCAAAGCCCGCGACACCGTGATCATCGACACACCGGCCACGGCTGCAACTTCTTCCATGCGAACGGCTGCGCCTGACGGTCGACGCTTGCGGCGGCCGGCGGGTTCCAAGCGAGGCGATGTGTGTGCACCGGGCATCGCTTGGATTTTGCACGGAACTTGACATACAATTTATGTTAGCGCTAACAAATTACCTTTC
>JBDKJB010000217.1:0-4410 GCA_039796835.1 Pseudomonadota bacterium
AGGGGTGGCCGGTTTCAAACAGCATGGTCAGCATCTTGCGCCACAGGTCGGATGCCTGCACGGTCTTGCTGGGGGTGATCTCGCCACGCGCTGCCTTTTCTTCGTAGGCAAGGTATGCACGCTCAAAATCCTTGCCGAACAGGTCATGCAGATCCGGCACATTGTTGGGGGAGAACAGGGTCCAGGACCCCTTTTCCATGACACGCTGCATGAACAAGTCCGGAATCCAGTTCGCAGTGTTCATGTCGTGCGTGCGGCGGCGATCATCGCCGGTGTTTTTACGCAGTTCCAGAAACTCTTCAATGTCGAGATGCCAGGTTTCCAGGTAGGTGCAAACGGCGCCTTTGCGTTTACCCCCCTGATTGACCGCCACTGCTGTGTCATTCACAACTTTCAGGAACGGGACCACGCCCTGCGACTCGCCGTTGGTTCCCTTGATGTGACTGCCAAGCGCCCGTACGCGGGTCCAGTCATTGCCCAGACCGCCAGCGAACTTGGACAGCAGGGCGTTTTCCTTGATCGACTCGTAGATGCCGTCCAGGTCGTCGGGGACAGTGGTCAGGTAGCAACTGGACAGTTGGGAACGCAGCGTGCCGCTATTGAACAGCGTCGGCGTGCTCGACATGAAGTCAAAACTCGACAGTACCTCATAGAACTCGATGGCGCGCGCCTCACGATCGATCTCGTTCAATGCCAGGCCCATGGCAACCCGCATAAAGAAAGCCTGGGGCAGCTCGATGCGTGTCTTGCCGACATGCAGAAAATAGCGGTCGTACAAGGTTTGCAGACCGAGGTAGTCAAACTGCTGGTCACGTTCTGCATTCAATGCACTTGCCAGGCGCTTCAGGTCATATTGGAGCAGCTTGTCGTCCAGCAACTCGTGCTCCACGCCACGCTTGATGAACTGGGGAAAATAATCGGCATACGCATCGGACATGTCTGCGGCTGCCACCTCTTGCCCCAGGACCTCCTTGGCGATGGTGTGAAACAGCAGGCGTGCGGTGACGTAGGTGTAGTCAGGTTCCTTCTCGATCAGGGTTCGCGCCGCCAGGATGGACGCCTTGTGGACTTCGGCCATGGGTACGCCGTCGTACAGATTGCGCAAGGTCTCCGCCAAAATGGGAGCGGCAGACACATCCGATCCGAGTCCTGCGCAGGCGGTTTCGATCCGCGCTCTCAGGCTTGTCATGTCCAGGGCGATGCGCTGTCCATCGTCAACGACATGGATGACAGGCTGAGCTGGCACCTCAGGTTGGGCCTTTTTGGCGCGCTCCTGGCTGCGCTTTTCGCGGTACAGGACATACGCCCTGGCGATTTCGTGGTGACCACCACGCATCAGGCCCAATTCCACTTGATCTTGAACATCTTCGATGTGGAAGGTGCCGCCACCCGGCCTCGAACGCATCAAGGCGCGAGTCACAGCTTGGGTCAACTCCTCCACCGTCTCGCGCACACTGGCGGATGCTGCCCCCTGTGTGCCATGCACTGCCAGAAACGCTTTCATCATGGCAATGGCAATCTTGTTGGGCTCAAACGGGACCACAGCACCATTACGACGAATGATCTGGTAGTGCGCCAACCCGCTAGAGTTCGTGTTAGGAGTGGCTTGGGAAGCCGAACCGGGCTTCGAGGTGGGTTGGCGGAGGGTGTCGGTCTGTGCGGTGGTGAAAGCGGTCTGCATGGTGCCTCTTGTGTGTCTGTCTCGATCGTTATCTGGCCTGTGTGATGTGTAGTTGAAGCCTTGTTCTAAGCTGCTTGGGCTACGGGCCAGACACTATATGTGGGGTCTGGATCTTGCCTCAAACACTACAGGTAGTGTACTGGGAGAAAAATCCGAGTGCCAGCTTTTGTTGGCTTTTTTTGTCTGTTGTAGCAGACGCGGCACTGGCCCATACCGAGAGGCAAACCCCTTGAAATCCCGCATGCCTCCTGAATGCGGCAGCTTACTTCCAGCATTGACGCGTTGTACGGGGCGGCGTTGCTGAAAATATCAACGGAGGATGGGAAAACACTGATTGGCCCAACCCAAGTCAGAGGCGAGGCGCCGCCAACTGAACCCGGGGCCAGGGTCCGTCTTGCGGCCGGGCGCAATGTGCTCGTGGCCCGCAACGTGCTTGATGGGGAAAAGGTCGGTCAAATATTGGATCAATTGCGTCAGTGACCTGTATTGGGCGTCAGTGAATGAGTCATGCTCCGTTCCTTCCAACTCAATACCGACGGAGAAGTCGTTGCAGTTGAGGCGATGTCCATGCTTCGACTCTCCAGCATGCCAAGCCCGGTCCAGGGCACTGACAAATTGCATGACTCCGCCGTCCCTGCGGATCAGAAAATGAGAGGAGACTTTCAGCCCTCTGAGGGACTGAAAATAGGGGTCAGCATCCCAGTCCAACTGGTTCAGAAACAGGTGCTCCACAGCATCACCACCATACCTCCCAGGCGGTAGACTGATCGAATGGATGACGATCAAATCCACCGATATCCCCTTGGGCCTGGAGCCAAAATTGGGAGACGACGTTTGCCTTGCGCCTTGCCACCACCCGCCAGCATCGAAGGGCTTAGGGGCCATGCCCATCCCCATCGGACATCTGAGCTTCATGCCCCAGTTCGATCGACAGCCGAGCCATGCGATAGCGGATCTGCCTCAGGCTTAAGCCCAGCTTGGAAGCCGCCGCCGTTCTGTTGAACCGGGTTTCCTGGAGCGTTTTCAGCAAGATTCCCCGCTCTACCTCATCCAAATGGGCCTGCAAATCGCCACGCAGATCGCTCTGCGCAGTTTGGCCATCAGCCAAGAGACTGGCGTCAGCAGGCTCATAGAGATCCATCTCGCCTGCAGCGGTGCGGGCCCAAGCTGTGCCCTGACCGTCCGGCGCGCTTTGCAAAGTCAGCCTTCCGCCTTCAGAGAAAGCCATGGCCCGATGGAGCAAATTCTCGAGCTCGCGCACATTCCCTGCGAGAGGCTCTTGCCGGAGCTGCCCAAGTAGTTGGGACGAGATCTCGGGCGGTGGAAGGCCAGACTCAGCTGCAATTCGGGATGCGAGAGCTGTACAGAGTTCTTCCAAATCCTCCAACCTCTCACGCAGAGGTGGCATGCAGATTTCAATCACATTCAGACGGTAATACAGGTCCTGCCTGAATTGCCCCAACTGGATGCTCCGGGCCAAATCTTTGTGGGTGGCACTGATAACCCGAACATCGACAAAATCCTCCCGATCGGACCCAACGGGCCGGACGCTTCGCTCTTGGATGGCGCGCAGCAGCTTGGCCTGCATGGCAAAGGGGAGGTCCCCGATCTCGTCCAGAAAAAGCGTCCCACCCGATGCAGACTGAAAGAATCCCGGCCGATCATGCATCGCTCCTGTGAATGCGCCTTTTTTGGAACCAAAAAACTCAGATTCCAACAAAGCATCCGGGATCGCGCTGCAGTTGACCGCCACCAAGGGGCCTTTGCGTCGATGACTGATCGCATGCAACGCCTTGGCGGCCAACTCTTTGCCGGTGCCGGACTCGCCACGGATCAGCACGGGTGCCATGCTCTTGGCAACCTTCGCAATGCGTTCACGAACTTGGTTCATGATGGCAGAACGCCCCACCAGCGAACTTAAAGCGGGGTGCGGTTGCGCCATGGATGGTGTGTCCATGGCGTGAAGGTTGGGTGGCCGTGCACCCCCGTTGTCGGAGTCAGCAGAGAGATCGGCATGCTGGCTGTCCACTCCTTGCATGGCGGAGCCAACGACCATTCGGAACTGCTTCAGATCAACGGGCTTTGTTAGATAGTCAAAGGCGCCGGCTTTCAGCGAATCAACGGCGTTTTCAGTTGATCCATAGGCCGTGATGACAATGCACCGTTCGCGTCGCCGGTCGGCCCGCAAACGCTGCAGCAGTTCAATGCCCAACCCGTCGGGCAGGCGCATGTCTGTGATAACTACCGAATAAGACCATTGGCTCAGCAGTTCCCAGGCTTCATGCAGGGTGCCGGCATCATCCACGACATACCCGTCGCGGATCAGGCTCAGCCGGTACAGCGTACGCAGATCCGGTTCGTCGTCCACCACCAGAACCCGAGCACTGTGCTTAACCTGTTCAATGCTCATGTTGACCTCTCATTGGGACTGTAGCCGACGGGCCGTTGTGGGTTGGCTACAGGAGAAGGTGTGTCCATGGCGTGAAAAACAATCTGAAAGGCGTTGCCGACTGGGCCGCTATCGCCATTGCGGCGGCAGCGCCTGTATCTGATGCTGGCGCCATGGCCCTCACACAGTTCACGGCAGATGTACAGACCTAACCCGCTGGACCGGCTCTCGGATGAAAAAAAGGGTTCGAACAGATGGCGCTCGACGCTGGGCTCTAGAGGGGGGGAGTCACTCCAAACGCTCAGGATGGCTTGTTGACCATCAAATCCAGAATGCACCA
>JBDKJB010000218.1:0-4395 GCA_039796835.1 Pseudomonadota bacterium
CAGGGCCTCGTCCTCGGGCGGGATCTGCGCTGGTGCCAACAGCATCCCGCTCACAGCAGCATTCCTGTCAGGGCCATGACCAGTGACACCGTCAGCAACGCAACTCCTGTGGACATGGCCACCGCCGCTGTTACCAGCTCCTGGGCCACGCCATAGCGCTGCGAAAACATGAAGGCATTGGCGCCGATGGGCATGCTGGCCGCCACCACCACCACGGTGAGCGGCAGGCCGCGCAGGCCCCAGGCCCAGGCCGAAGCGGCCACCATGGCGGGCAGCAGCAGATTCTTGAGCAGGGTGAGCGACAACGCGGGCCGCCATTGAGCCCCCACCTGGGTCCGCGCCAATGAAGCGCCCACCAGAATGAGTGCCAACGGCCCCATGGCCGAGCCGAGGTAGTGCAAGCTCGTGTCGAGCGCCACCGGCAGCACCAGGCCTGTCTGTGCAAACGCCAGACCCAGCAGCGTGGGTGTGGTGGACGGGTTGACCAGGCCGCTGCGCACCGCCAACAGCACCTGCTGTGCCAACCCCGGCTTGCCGGCCTGATGGCCATGCTCGCGAGCGTCGGCCAACTCAAACACAACCGTGGTCAACGTGAGCAGGATGAGCGCATGTACCGACACGATGGTGACCAGGGTCACCAGCGCCGCTTCGCCATAAGCCAGACCCACCAGCGCAATGCCGATGCCCACCGTGTTGCCGAAGCAGGCCGAGATGGCCCGCGCAGCCGCCAGGCGACTGGCACGCCCTTGCCACACCACCAGGACAAACAGCAGCACCGTGGCGCTGAAGTAGGCGCCAATCGGCCGCAGATCAAGGTGAGCCAGATCCACCTTGCCCATGGTGCGGAACAGCAAGGCCGGGGTCAGCAGCATGAACACCAGAAGGCTGAGATCCTTGACCGAATCGGGCCGCAACCAGTTGGCACGCGCGGCAATCACTCCGGCTGCGATGAGCAGGACCACCGGGAACAGGGAATGGAGAACTGAGACGTTCATGGGTGCACAGGTCAGTGTAGTGCCCCGCCCTCAGCCGCGATGTGCTGTCAGTGACTGTGCTGGTGATGTACATCTGGCGCGTGCGGATGCGCGTGCTGCAGCGGCAGGTGGACATGCCAATGGTTATGCGCCCCCACCGGCATGGGGTCGTGGGTATGACCGTGATGACCATCGTCATGGTTATGCGCATGTTCGTGATCCATGGCTTCATGAGAGTGGTCATGCGCATGCTGCTCCAGCACATGCAGCAGCACACCCATTGCCATCAGCAGTCCCCCCATGCCCAACCAGGCGGTGAATGCGCGATCGCCCAGACCCCAGGCAACGAAGGCACCAATGAACGGTGCGGCGGTAAACACCGAGCCGGTGCGTGCCGCACCAAAACTGCGCTGTGCCAGCAGATAAAAGCGCAGGCTCAAACCGTAGCCCGCAGCGCCGACCAGTACCAGGCCAGCGCCAGTTGTCACTGCTGGCAGGCTTTCCTTCGCAGACCAGGCGAGCAAAGCGGTGGCCACGGCCCCCAACGCGGATTTGGCAGCGACCACCTGTCCCGGGTCGCGGTCCGCCAACGCACGCGACAGGCTGTTGTCCATGCCCCAGGCCGCAGTGGCGACGACGACGGCCAGCAATCCAGCCGTTGGAGCAGAGCCCAGGTGGCCCTGGTCCAACACCAGAATCGCTCCGCCCGCGGCCAGCAAAAGCATCGCCAGCAGCACCCGCTGGTCCATGCTTTCACCATACATCAGACGGGCCAGCACGGCAGTGAACACGGCCTCCAGCGCGAGCATCAACGAAGCCGCCGTGCCGCTGACCTGCTGCAGGCCCCAGGCCAGCGCCACCGGACCAATGACCGCGCCGAACAGTGCCAAAGCCCCGATGCGCGGCAGATCGAGGCGCCGCAGACGCGCCTCTGATCCGGGCGACTTGCGGACCAGACAGCCCGCCAGCCCCGCACCGGCGTACAACAGACAGGCCGTGCCAAACGGACCTGTCCCCCGCCCCAACAACTGCACAAAAGGCGTGCTGATCCCAAAGAGGGCCGCTGCAATGAGGGCCAAAAAGCCGCCAAGAACAGCTGGACGGGCTTGAGAAGATCTGCGGTGTTTCATGGGTCCGGTTTACCCCGAGGTGGTCGATTGTCGGTCCGGCAACGGGTGGGGTCAAAACACCAAGCGCACCCCAAACTTCAGCGATCTTCCGGGCAGAGGTGCCTTGCCGGGAGCGGTCTGTGTCAGGATCGATGTGGCGGAATAGGCAATTTGATCGGTGAGGTTATCACCACGCAGGTACCACAGGGCGTCGGCGCGGTACAGGCGCATGCGATGGCCCAGTGAGGCGTTGAGCAGGGTGTAGCCAGCGGTCGCTGTCTGGCCGGCGGGCACGTCCTGCTGAGCGGCGACATGGTGGACTTCTGCCCGCACATCCCACGGGCCACGGGCCCACAGCAGCGATACCCCGGCGCGCAGCGGGGCAATGCGTGGCAGCGACTGCCCGGTGGCAGTGTTGGTGGCGCGGACCAGGTCGGCACGCCATTCCAGGTCGAGCGTCGACACGCCCTCCCGCAGTCGCGTGCCCCCGGTCAGCTCCAACCCGGTGAAACGTGCGGGCACCTGACGATAGGCGAATTCCTGCATGATCTGCGCGGTGCCGCCGGATTCGGCCGAGGTGTTGTCACCATTGCCGGAATCAGTCACGCCCACACCTGCGGCACCATTTCCGGCGGTGTCGCGGGTCGAGCCGGTGGCTTCCAGCAACAGATAGTTGTTGAACTGGTTGAAAAAAGCACTCACGCCGAAGCGGCCTTTCCCCCGTTGCCATTGCAAGCCGATGTCGATCTGTGTCGAGCGCTCGGTCTGTGCCGAGGGCAGGCCAACTTCATAGGCATTGGTGGCCAGGTGCGGGCCGTCGGCAAACAGCTCATAGTCCTTGGGCGCGCGTTCGCTGTTCGCCAGGTTGGCCGTGAACCGCCAGAACGGGTTGAGGTTCCACACTAGGCCCAGCGCCTGGCTGGCAGGTTGAAAACGTCGCGCGGCGGGCGTGAAACGCGCCACCAGCGGGTTGCCAAAGGATTCGACATCCGCCTGCTCCCAGCGCACGCCCAAGCTGATGCTGCCGAAGGACGTGACCAGCTCCTCGTGCGCGAACAGGGCCTGGTTCAAGCTGCGGCTGGCTGGAGCGAATGCTTCGGAGCCGACGGCAGAGAAGTCAGCCGCTTCACGGCTCACACCCACCACGCCGCGCAAGATGCACACACCCGATGGGCCTTTCCCCAAATCGACCGGTGAATGCCGCGCTTCGATGCGCAAGCCGTTACCGTCGTTCCTGAACATGGTGCCTGCCACGCCCGCTTCGAACTCGGTGTGCGTGTACTGGCTTTGTGTGGCATGCACGCGCAGAGCCTCCACGGACCCTAAGTCACGCCATTCGCCTTGCAAGGACTGGCGTGAGGACCGCATGCGGATGGTGACTGTGTCCTCTGCCACCGTGCCGTAATGGCTGTGGTAGTCCGACCCCGACAGACCGAGATACCCCTTTTGAAAATGCAGGCTGGCGCCGAGGCCGCCACCTTCTGCCTCGTTCGCCGAGTTGCAGATGCGCCGTTGCGTGGTGGATCCCCCCGCTCGGGTGCAGGTCAGATCTGCCGGTACGGCCACGTCGCCCGAGCGGCGCCGGAAGGCATCGGCGTGCAGGCTGAACCGCGCCGTGCCACCTTCAAGCATCACCGCGCCCGCGCTGCCGCTGTCACCGCTGCTGCCCGAGGCATCGGCCCAGCCCGTGATGCCCGACTCCTGGCCTAGGAAGAGCGGCTCGGCTGCGATGCGGTTGTCGATCAGGTTGACGACACCGCCTGCCGCACTGCCACCGTACAGGAGCGCGGCAGGACCCCGCAGCACCTCCACGCGCTCGGTGACGAGTGTGTCAGCGGGCACCGCGTGGTCGTAACTCAAACCGGAGGCATCGAGCGCAGGCGCGCCGTTGTCGAGAATGCGCACACGATCACCGTCCAGCCCGCGGATGCTCGGACGGCTGGCGTTAGGACCGAAGTAGCTGCTGGCCACGCCAGGCAGGCCGTCGAGCGTCTCGCCCAAGGTGGATTTGCCACGCAGCAACAGGCCAGTGCCTGACAGCGTTGTCGCGGGCACGGCCGTCTGGGTGCTGCGCAGCGGGTTGCCGGTGACGATGACGTCAGGCGCTCGGCCTTCGGGGACTGCAGCGGCAGGGGGTGTGGATGGAACCGCCGAAGTCTGTGCAGCCGAATGGAAGCAAAGAAAGGCACCCATGAATGCCATGGACGTTCGCGGGAAGTTCCACAAACAGCGGGAATTGAAGGGATGGTTCATAAAAGACTCTGAATCGAAAGGCATGCCTCTGGCGGCTGCAGGCCGCACAGAAATGGCCG